>JAJPXA010000128.1 GCA_021205715.1 Bacillota bacterium | reverse complement strand
AATCTGCCCTGTCCAGCTTTTTGAGAATCGCATCGATGATTTCCTGCTCGTGCATCACCCAACAAAAGAGGATCGTTTGATAGGCAGAGCAATGGATAAACTGGTTGAGCAGGAAGCAGATGTTCTCCAAAACCATCGCCTTTGTCTCTTCATTGACCTGAAACGGGTTTGCGTCCCAGCACCAGTCTCCGTCCAGGAAAACGCAGCCGGTCAACTCCTGCTTGAGCCGCTGACATACCGTCGTCTTTCCTACGCCCATCGTTCCACCAATCAAATAAATGGTTTTCAACTGACACACCTCTTTTCCATTGTGGCTCCATACAGAGGAGTCCAGGCAAAAAAGACACCTGCTCTGATACAGAACCGTATCGAAGCAGGTGTCCGTCCTGGTACGGGCGAAGGGATTCGAACCCCCGACCTTTTGGTTCGTAGCCAAACACTCTATCCAACTGAGCTACCGGCGCATTTCTTATCGCATTTCTTAAGCCGATTAATATAATAGCATTTTTTCTCTTGATTGTCAAGATATTTTGAAAATTTTTTGTACGCTTTCGCGCGATAAATTTGAAATTTTAGCCGAAAAGATTGAAATGCCGCCGAGTTTGTGATATAATAGCAATTACAAGACTTCCGAATTTTATCGATATAGGCAAATGCCGGTCGAAAATTCGGCGCGCATATCAAAGGGCGCGGCAAATTCGCGTATGCCGAACGGTCGGAATAACGCGGAATACGCACAAAGGAGGATGATTATTTGGCACTGAGAAAAGCGGAGGCGCGCAAAAGCGAATATGAGATGTTTTCGGAATATCGGCGCACAAAGGACAAGTCGCTTCGTGCAGAAATAATCGAGTCCTATACATACATCGCGGAAATTCTTTCAAGGCGGTTTATAAACCGCGGCATAGATTACGAGGACATATATCAGGTCGCGTGCGTCGGGATAATAAAGGCGGTGGACAGGTTCGATTTAAACCGCGGGGTGAAATTCGTCACCTACGCCACGCCCACGGTTTTGGGAGAAATAAAGAAATATTTCCGCGACCGCGGCTCGTTTATAAAAATCCCGCGGAGGCTGTACGAGGTTTTCTGCAAGGCAGATCAGATACGGCGCTCAAACGCGAAGCCCGACGGCGAGCACTCGCTTAAAGAGGCGGCGAAAGTTTTGAATTTGCCGGAAAGCGTCGTGAGCGAGCTTGAGCGGATTGGCGACGTCACGTTTATCGAATCCATCGAGCGAGAGGCGTTCGGCGAGGGGAATTTGACGGTTTCAAACGTGGTCGGCATCGAGGACGAGCAGTTTCTGATGATTGAAAATCACGATTTCATAGAATATCTGATGTCGCAGCTGAGCGACGATGACAAGCGGTTTATAGACCTCCGCTACAACAGGGATATGACGCAGAGCCAAATCGCGGAGGAGCTTAACGTGTCGCAAATGCAGGTTTCGAGAACCGAAAAAAGATTATTAAAAAAAATGCGCGATTTATATTTTCGCGATTAGGGAGGATTACTATGCTTACACAGTCAAAAAAGGAATTTATCGAATTTATGGTTGAGTCGGACGTTTTGCGCTTCGGCGATTTCGTCACGAAAAGCGGCAGAAACACGCCGTATTTCGTAAACACCGGCAATTACAAAACCGGCAGACAGGCGGCGCGCCTTTCAAAGTTTTACGCGGAGCTTATAAAGGAAAGCGTCGGCGACGGCTTCGATTGTATGTTCGGGCCCGCGTACAAGGGCATACCGCTCGCGGCGTCAACCGCGGCGGCGCTGTATAACGAATACGGCATCGACAAGCCGTATTTCTTCAACCGCAAAGAAGCGAAGGATCACGGCGAGGGCGGCTCGATAGTCGGATATAAGCCGCAGGACGGCGACAGAGTCATAATAATCGAGGACGTTATAACCGCCGGAACGGCGATACGCGAAACAATGCCTATCCTTACGGGCGCGGCGAACGTGAGCGTAAATGATATGTTCATATCGGTAAACCGCTGCGAGGTGGGTCAAAACGCCGGAAAAACAGCCGTTATGGAGGTTATGGAGGATTTCGGAATCCGCGTGCATCCGATTGTTACAGTTAAGGATATTCACGAATATCTGGAAAATTACGGAACGGATAAGACGGTTCTTAAAAATATGGAAAGCTATATGGATAAATACTGCATATTTGAATAAAAATTTCGGGGACGGTGATTAAAATTAAACGATTTATAGGTTTTTTGCTGACCGCTGTGCTTATGTTTTCAATAACCGCGGAGGCGTACAATGTTGTGGATTTGCCGGAGAGTATGACGCTTGACGAGGCGATGGGAATTTTCGACGCGTCGAGTATTACCCGCGCTACAATTTCAAATTACAACGACAGAAAATATATAGAGCTTACGGAGGAGCAAATTTCGGAGATTTACGAAAATATAAAGTCGATGGCTGTTTACCGTGAGGAAAATCCGGTTCCGTTCAGGGGCACGGCTTTAAACCTCTACACCGACAGCGGGGTTAAAAGCTATTACGTAAGCTCGGGATTTGTGCTTGGCAAATACGGCAGCTCGAATTACATATGCTACGACGCCGAGGGCGACGACGCGGTATATATGACCAATATCGAAACGATGTATCAGGAATCGGAGGAAAAAATCGGAAGCGACGATATTCCGAGAATGTCCACGTATGATTTTTTAAATCTGCCGGACGAGCAATGGGGACATACTCCGGCGGCCGAGGCGGCGGCGAATAATCTTTTGCCGTACTCGTTCACGACAAAATATACCGATAACATAAGCCGCGAGGAATTTTGCCTGCTTCTCGAGCGGGTACTGTGCAATGTCGGCAATTACGCGAGCGCGGCGGACTATGCCGCGGATAAGGGGATTGTGTACGTTTCGGGCGCTTTTTCGGACTGCGACAGCGACGTTGTGGACGCGCTCTACGCTTTGGGCATAGTTTCGGGCAAAAGCGAAACGGAATTTGACCCGGGCGGAACGATAAGCCGCGAGGAGGCGGCAGCGATGCTTACTCGCGCGGCGGATCAGTTTATGTACATAGAAACGTGGGGTTCCCTCGATTACGCGGATAACGATTATATCTCGTCCTGGGCGGAGCCTTTCGTGCTTTGGGTTACAAATCAAAGCATAATGAACGGCACCGACGGTATGTTCAGCCCGCAGTCAAGCATCAGCGTTTTGCAGGCGGTTACGTCGGTGAACAGAACGTATAAGGTTATAAATAAAAATATCAATTTTTATCGCGCGGAGTATTGT
>JAJPXA010000028.1 GCA_021205715.1 Bacillota bacterium | reverse complement strand
ATGTAATATTTATTTTTTAACTACCTATTTAATATCTACTTATTGAGATAGTCCGTGATGCGTATTACCTCAATACCGGCAAGCATTACGATTCCCGTGCCGTGGGTGTCGTTTAAATTCCAGCCAAGCTCATACTTGTAGTAATCGGGAATAAACGAGAACTCCGAGCCGCGGCATACGCCGTAAACGTTTCCGCCGCCGTCAACCGAGGTCTTTGTAAGCGCTTCCCAACCCTTAAACACAGCCTTGATATATTGCTCGGGATTTTCAAGCCAGCCGAAACGCACGCCGCGCGAGAACGCGTATACAAACATCGATGTGCAAGATGTTTCGGGATACGATTCCCAATCGGTAAGCACCTGATGCCACATTCCGTTTTCGTCCTGAAGCTTAACATATGCCGAGCATAAGTCATTCAGGAACTCGATGAGCGCGCCGCGCTTGGGGTGATCCTCCGGCAGCTTTTCCAAAAGCTCCGTCATAGAGAACACTACCCAGCCGTTGCCCCTGCCCCAGGGCACACCGGTCTGCGAGTCGTATTTGAAATCGTAAACGTGCGACATTATATGCTTATCCGGCATATAGAGCATTTCCTTAAACGCGAGAAATTGGTTTGCCGCGTCATCGGCGTATTTTATATCGCCGGTCAGCTCGTAATAGCGCGTGAGGAACGGAACGCTCATATACAAATCGTCCGCCCACATCGTCTGATTATGAAATGAGTGCATCATATCCTTGCGGAAAAACGCGCCGTTCTCGAGTCTGTCCTGCTTGTTGTATATATAGTCGCCGACATAATCCGCGACGTACTCGACATTGTCTATGCCCAGATATTTATTGACCTCAAGCATCATAGACGCGAACGAGCCGCAGTCGTCAAGCGAATCTATAGAGGTCAGGAGATTATGCACCGCCGTTGCGCCGCCGTACTGCTCCTTATCCCAAAGCGCGTATTCGAGCGTGTCCACGCAAAGCTGAACGTGGCGCTTTAAATAGCCCTTTAAGTCGTTGTTGTCGGTAATAAGCGCCGTGTGCAGAAGTCCGTACATCGTAACGCCCAAGGGATAATTCCATCTGCCGAAAAGCGAGTTTTCGTTATACGGTCTTACCGCCGTATTCGGCGCGTCGAGCCTCCAATAGGTTTTCGGCTCGCCGACAACCTTGTGCATACTGCACGCGTCGTCGAACGGAAACTCAAAATCCGTGTCAAACACACCTATATACATCCATTCGTCGGGCGCTCCCTTTACACGCGCCGCGCTTTCAAGCTTCACGCCGTCAATCGTGAGATCGAAGCCCCAATCGCCGCCGTCGCATTCGCATTTTACAAAAATATCGTGCGAGCCGAACGGCACCTCCACCGTCAGCTTTTCGCTTCCGCCGTCGGCGGAATATATTATGTTTTTATCAAGATATACCGCCGTTTTTGTTTTGGATGTTATTGAAAATTCATAATTTTTGTTCGCGGTATTGTCGAAAAATCCCTTTGCCCACGCCATAGCGTATTTGCCGCTCGGATTTCCGAAAATCCTCGAAAGCTGTCCCTTTGACGCGTCCTCCGCGCTCCATTCCCTTGTCGGATAGAGCTTTTTATCGAAATCCGCCTCGCTCATACCTATCTCAAACTCAGGCTCGTATTGGTCGTCGACTATCTCGGTAAACACCCAGCCCTCTTGACCGTCGCGCTCCTTTGTCGGCATAAGCGTGTACACGTCCCACTTGCCGAGCCACGGGCCGAATTTGCCGCCGAAGCCCGCCTTTGTCTTTTTAAAGCAGATTCTTAAATCGTTCCAGCCGGGCTTGAACGGAACGTCGACGCGCGTGGCATTCTCGGAATATCTTTCTTTAAATATATCCGATTTGTAAATCACCTCGCCGTTTAAATACATCGTCATAGGGCCGAAGCAGTTTACGTCGAAACCGGCTCCGCCCTGCACCGGCGAGTAATATTTGGTGAATGCCCAAACGCAGTCCTTTTGCTCCGCGTCGGGGTAAACCTTATTAAAGTCGATTATGTATCTGTAATCCGACGCGCGCGTGATGCCGTCGTTGCAATACGCGCGGTAGTACAAATCGTGTTCAAGGTTTTCGCCCATATAACGGTGCGCGAGCGCGTTTATTACCGCCTTGGGGTTCGTGCCCTCATACGCGTAGATGCTTTTTGAATCGTCAAAATAGTATCCCATATTCCTCTCTCCTTGTTATAGTTAATATGATAATATTATATAGCATTTTGCACTAAATGTCAATTGATTAAAAGGCATTTATATGTTAAATTTGCGTCAAAATTTCGGACGGATTTTTGCGTCCGCCATTCCGAAGCGCGAAAAAGGGCAGCCCGCCGGACTGCCCTTTAAAGACTCTTATACGGTTATATTTTTAGAGCGACATCAATATTCCAAAAGCTATTAAGAAATTTAATATCGCCACTATTATGCCTACTACCGAAAGTACAATGGCTATTACTCCCTTACTGACTATGCCCTTTGCTGCGGATACTATACCTAAAATTATTCCTGCAATAGCGAAAATAACTCCCAATATTGGAGATAAGAAGGCAACCGCCACAGAAACGCAGCTTAATACCAGCGCCACCGTTCCGATTGGGCTTTTCTTTTGAATCGGCGGCTGTTGATATTGCGGCTGTTGATACTGCGGCTGCTGCGGAGCGCCGTTCATGTTTGTTGTGTTTTCGGAATTTACATTATTGTTCTCGTTCATTTTTTCATTCTCCCTTTATTTTCTTTTATACTGTCCTTGATTATCCGTCTTATGGTTTTTTCAGAATAATCGTACTTTTTCGCCAATGCGGCGACATTTTTTCCGTTGTATTCTTTTATTATCATCCCCTTTACGCATTGACTGTCCAAGAATCGCACGGGAAAGCATACCTGCGTTCCTTTGAACATATGGTGAATAGTCAGAGCCGCCTCGACTCCGAGTTCTTCGCTTATTTCTCTATACACCTTGTTGAACAGGTTCACGTCATATTCTCCCATACGAATCCCTCCATAATTATATATTAGCATATCTTGTCGAACCGTACAAACCCCATTGTCCTTGTATTTGTCCGTTTTTTCTTCCGTATTTATATTTGATAGCTATCAGAGATATGATATATATTCATTTTAGGATTTGTTTCAGGCGACCGTGCCGCCGACGTTGACGGCGAAACGGATATAAACAGATGTAAATTGAATGGAATTTATGTGAATGGTGTTTTTCTTAAAAACGCAAAAAAATAACGCAAAGCGCTGTGCTTTGCGTTATT
>JAJPXA010000023.1 GCA_021205715.1 Bacillota bacterium | reverse complement strand
AAAGCCGCGCAGGAAAAACGCAGCCTCGATTATATGCTGCGACGCACTCATACGAATTATATAATTTTCCCAAATTCGGCATGAACAATCAAGCCCACGCTTTTTTACAAAGCGTACGCCAAATTCAGGAAAAATATTAAAGTACGTCGCAATTTAACTATACCACAGTTTTATAATTTTGTAAAGCAAAATTTTCCGCAAGAAAAAAATCCCTTACGGGATTTTTAATTCGAGTCCGAAACCGCGTTTACGAACGCGGTTATTATCTTTCGGCTGTTTTCGTCGGTTTTGTATGAAAATTCGGGATGCCACTGCACTCCGAGGATGAACTTTTTGTCCGGCATATAAATCGCCTCAATCAAGCCGTCCTCGGAACGCGCCGCCTCGCGAAATCTTGGCGAAAGTCCGCGCACCGCCTGATGATGATAGCTGTTTACGCCGATTCTGTCCGCGCCGATTATGCCGCGGAGCATACCCCGCTTTATATCGACATAATGCGCGGTTCTGTCATACGGCGGCGTCATATGATGTTCGACGGCGCTGTCGTACTCGCTCGGCAAGTCTTGATAAAGCGTGCCGCCGAAGCACGCGTTCATAAACTGAATCCCACGGCATATGCCCAAAACCGGCTTGTCGCGTTTAACGCATTCCTTTAAAATATACGCTTCCTCCTCGTCGCGCGCGGGACAGCACATCCCGCAGTTCGCGCTCCGCTCCGCGTGATACAGCTCCGGCGACACGTCGTGACCGCCTGTAAAAAGCAAGCCGCCGCATATATTTAAAAACCAATCCAATACCCTCTTATCGGACGAAAGCGGAAGCATAAGCGGCGCCGCGCCCCGCTCCTCAAGCATTTTCATATACCCCGGGAGCATCCAATAGCTCTCCTTATCGTCGTCATACAACGGAATAATTCCAATCGATTTCATATTTCCTCCTTTTCAGCCGTTCCGCACGCGGCATATTGCATCGTTTAAATAAACTCGAATTTTTCAACGTCAAACAGTCCGCTGTCGGTTACTCTTATCTCGGGTATTACCGGCAGGGGCAAGAACGCGAGCGACAAAAACGGCTCTATACCCTTATTTACGCCGACATCCGCCGCGGTTTTGTACAGCTCCTCATGCGCGGCGGTCACATCCTCCGCCGTTTTTGCGCTCATCAATCCCGCTATTTCGAGCGTAAGCCGCGCCTTAACAGCGCCGCGCGAGCATACCGCGATGCCGCCGTCCGCGCCCAACGCGTTCACCGCCGCCGCCATATCGCGGTCGTTATCGCCGATTACGATAACGTTATGCGAATCGTGTCCTATCGACGAGGCAACCGCACCGTTTGTTATGCCGTAGTTTGTGACATACGCGAAGCCCTTGTTCCCCGTCCGTTTGTGCCGCTCGATAACGCATACCTTCGACAGCTTGTCGCCGCGCTTCGCCCTGACCTTTTTCGTTACTATAGTGTCGGGAATAAGCTCTATAGCCGTAAATTCCGCGCTCGGCTCGTGCGCGAAAAATTCCGCCGTTACCGGGTCGAGATGAACGGTGTTCATAACCTCCGCGCATATTTGGGCAGGCTTTATATCGAACACCGCTTTGCCGTCGCGCGCGACAAGCTTGCCGTCCTTATACACCATACGTATATTTTTCGGCACTATGTCGTCGCACACAACCAAATCCGCGCGGTACGACGGCGCGACCGCGCCCGCTTTTAAGCCGTAGCATACGGCGGCGTTTACCGTCGCCATATTAATCGCGTCGCGTATGTCTGTTCCACCCTCGACAGCCTTTTGTACGCACAGGTCGATTGAGCCGTCCTTTAATACCTCGCCGATGAATCTGTCGTCGGTGCAGAATAGGCAAAATCTTGAATTTCTGCTCGTAACACCCGCCAAAAGCGCGTCCAAATTTTTCGACAGAGTACCCTCGCGGAGCATTACATACATCCCCTTGCCGAGCTTTTCGCGAAGCTCCTCGGGGGTTGTGCATTCGTGCTCGGTTTTTATTCCCGCACACACATACGCGTCAAGCTCTCTTCCCGTGAGCATAGGCGCGTGCCCGTCTATGATTTTGCCGTCAACAAGTTTTCCCAAAACCTCGCTGTCACAGCTTATCACTCCGGGATAATTCATCATTTCGGCTATGCCGAAAAAGTCCGGCGCCAGCTCTTTGGTATCCGCCGCGTCAAATTCCGCGCCCGAATGGTCAAACGGCGCGCACGGCACGCATGAGGGCAGCATAAACTTAATATCGAGCGGCGCGAGCGCGGCGTTTTCTTTCATAAATTTTAACCCTGCGCGTCCGCATACGTTCGCTATCTCGTGCGGGTCGGCGATAACCGTGGTTACACCGTGGGCGAGCGCCGCCTTCGCGTATTCGGCGGGCGTCACCATTGACGACTCGATGTGCATATGCGCGTCGATAAATCCGGGCAGAATGTATTTTCCGCTTACGTCAACCTCGTTTGCGCCCGAATACTCGCCCACGCCGCATATTATCCCGTCCTTGACCGCCACGTCCGCGCGGCGCGTTTCACCCGTGAACACATCGTACACCTCAGCGCCCTTTAAAATCAAATCCGCGTCAATTTCACCCATTGCCGCTTTGATTAAATTTTCTTTCATAATAATACCGTCCTTAAAGAGTATAACAAAGCCGCTGACCCACATCGGTCAACGGCTTTTGATTTTTATTCGGATATTTTAAATACCTTTGAAACAGGCGCGCTCTCGCTAATCGCCGACGATGTGTTGACTGTAACCGTCACATCATCCGTAAGATTTGCCAGTCTGAACGCTTTTTGAACCGTTATCGTTTCGCCGTCCTCGACGCGCTGTCCGAGTGTGTCGCACTCTATGCCGTCAACCCCGACAACCGTAGCCAATCCGAGATTTTGCTCGTTCTGATACGCGGCGCTGTTTTCCACGGTATTAAACGTGGTTATCTCTCCGGTGTTGTTTGTGAACTCGTATGATACCACAATAACGTCCTGCTCGTTATATTGTATAACCTTTGCGTCCGTTATTTCAACCACCGTATCGCCGACTTCGCCCTTTGCGGATGAATCGTCCGCCGTCTGAGCGTCCGTGCCCTCGACCTTGCTCATATCTATTCTCTCATCGGCATTGTCGTTCAAGCTGTCCAACGCTATCTCTTCCTCGGTCTTTCCCTCATTCGGGTCGGTGCTTGTCCAAGAGCATCCCGCCATTGCCGCCGCCAAAACAAACGATACCGCCATTAAAAGTATTGATTTTTTCATTTTTACTATCCTTTCTCAGTATTAATGA
>JAJPXA010000226.1 GCA_021205715.1 Bacillota bacterium | reverse complement strand
AATATGTCATCTCCATTTTCTAATATCATTTTTAAAGTTCGGGTAAACTAAAAGTTGATATTTTTTGTATCTCCCTTTGACAGTTATTATGGAACAATACATATTTGTCCTGGGTGTGAATTAAATGTAAACAGATTTTATATTTTTTGTGAACAAAATGTGAACGTATGCTTGACAAAATGAACAAATGGGTATAGAATATGAACAATGTGATAAATGCGAATTTTTCGCAATTAAAATGCGGAGGATAACATAACGGTTTGCGCATAGGCACAATTTATTTAAGCGGAAAGGAAAGACGGAATGAAGAAGTTACTTATAATTGACTCGAACAGTATATTAAACCGCGCGTTTTACGGAGTGCGCTACCTCTCAACAAAGGACGGTACTCCCACGAACGCGATATACGGCTTTTTGAATATCCTGCTGAAGCTTATAAAGGAGCAGGAGCCTGATTATATCTGCGCCGCGTTTGACGTTAAGGCGCCGACCTTTCGCCATAAGCAGTATGAGGGATATAAGGCGCAGCGCAAGCCGATGCCGGAGGGACTTGCCGCGCAGATGCCGATAGCCAAGGAGGTTCTGCGCGCGATGAATATAACAATCCTTGAAAAGGAGGGTTATGAGGCGGACGACATTATAGGAACAGTCGCGCGTATCTGCTCGGAGCAGGAAATAAGCTGCTTTATCGCCACCGGCGACAAGGACGATTTGCAGCTTGCAAGCGATAAAACAAGGGTTATATTGACCGTTACAAAGTCGGGATATAATGAAACCATCATATATGACGATAACGCGGTAAAGGAACGTTACCGCGTCACACCGTCGGAATTTATCGACATAAAGGCGCTTATGGGCGATCCGTCGGACAATATCCCGGGCGTCAAGGGCATAGGCGAAAAGACCGCGATGAGCCTTATTGAAAAGTATCACAGCATTGAATATATATATGAGCATATTGACGATATAGGCTTAAAGGGCGCGATGCTCCAAAAGCTGAAAGACGGCAAGGATATGGCGTTTATGTCTAAGGAGCTTGCTACGATTGATGTAAACACCCCGATTGACTTTTCGGCGGAGGACTGCGTGTTTAGCGGCTTTTCCTCAAACGGAGGACTGTATGATATTTTAAAGCGGTTGGAGCTTAACAGTATAATAAAGAAGCTTGATTTGCCGGCGGAGGGCGCAGAGCGCGCGGCGGAGGATATTTTTGACGGCTTTAAGTATGAAACCGATATAACCGCGCCGTATTCGAAGGATAAAAAGCTGCCGATTGTGCTTGATTTTGACGGCGATAATATAAGCGCGGTTGCCGTGGGCGGCGAAAAGAACGCGGCTGTAGTGAGCGGAGATAACGCGGCGGACACGGCAAAGCAAATACTTGAAAACGCGGATATACCGAAAATCTTGTTTGACGCAAAGGAAACTATTGTAAAGCTGAACGGCAAAATCGATATAAAAAATATATGTGACGATACCGCGATTGCCGCGTATCTTGTAGATCCGGCAAAGAGCGAATACACGATTGAAAAGTTGACGGCGGAGTATTTCGGTGTTGAGATTGAAAAGCCGGAGGCTAAGCAGATGTCGCTTTTGGACGAGGACGAGAGCGGCAAGGATGAATATATTGCCAAACGCGCCTTTGCGCTCGGAAAGCTGAATGAAAAAATAGGCGAAAAGATAAAGGAAAACGGGCAGGAAATGCTGTACCGCGAAGTGGAGCTGCCGCTTGTGACGGTTTTGGCGCATCTTGAGATAAACGGATTTCTTGTCGATGACGAGCAGCTCAAGGCTTTTTCCGAAAAGCTCGGCGAAAAAATAGACGCGCTTACAAAGGAAATATATTTTCTCGCGGGCGAGGAGTTCAATATAAATTCGCCTAAGCAGCTTGGGGTGATTTTGTTTGAGAAGCTTGAATTGAAGCCTGTCAAGAAAACGAAAACAGGCTACGCGACCAATGTGGATGTGCTTGAAAAGCTGAGGTATAAGCACCCGATAATAAATTTCATTATGGAATATCGGCAGCTTACAAAGTTGAAAAGCACCTATTGCGACGGACTCGCGGCGGTGGTCAATCCCGAAACACACCGCATACATTCGGTGTTTACGCAGACCGTAACGGTGACGGGAAGATTATCGTCCACCGAGCCGAATTTGCAGAATATCCCCACACGCACGGAGCTGGGACGCGAAATCAGAAAAATGTTCGTCGCGCGGGACGGATATGTGCTTGCGGATGCCGACTATTCGCAGATTGAGCTTAGAGTTTTGGCGCATATAGCGAATGATGAAACCATGATAAACGCGTTTAAAAACAACGAGGATATTCATGCCGTTACGGCGTCGCAGGTGCTGGGGATACCGCTTGACGAGGTGACAAAGGAGCAGCGCTCGAGCGCGAAAGCGGTTAATTTCGGCATAGTTTACGGAATAGGCGAGTTCTCGCTTGCGCAGGATTTGCATATATCCGTAAAGGAGGCGAAAGCCTATATAGACAGCTATCTTGAAAAGTATCACGGTGTGCGCCGGTATATGGAGGAGATAAAGGAAAAGGCGAAAAAGGACGGCTACGTTAAGACTTTGATGAACCGAATACGGTATATTCCCGAATTAAAGTCGCCGAATTTCAATATACGTCAGTTTGGCGAGCGTGTCGCGCTCAACACGCCGATACAGGGAACGGCGGCGGATATTATAAAGCTTGCGATGGTAAGAGTGGATCAAAGGCTTATCGGTGAGGGATTGAAGTCGCGCCTGATTTTGCAGGTGCATGACGAGCTGATTGTAGAGGCGGCGGAGAACGAAGTCGATGCCGTGAAAAAAATACTCGCCGAGGAAATGCAGGGCGCGATGGATTTAAGCGTTCCGCTTAAGGCGGATATGTCGGTGGGGCATAGCTGGTATGACGCGAAGTAGAATGGAATTTGGGTTTAGAGGGTGTTTTCTCGGGGCGCTGCCCCGAACCCCGCAAAACTTTTAAAAGTTTTGATTCAAGTTTTATTGCGCAAAACTTCGTAGGGGCGCCCCTTGTGGGCGCCCAAGGCATAATGTCAAAACGTTGGAAACAGGCGACCACAAGGGTCGCCCCTACAAAAACCCCTCAGTCGCCTAACGGCGCCAGCTCCCCCACAGCACTTTTGCTTATTTGATTTTGCAAAGCAAAATCAAGGAGCAAAAGCCGCTACGCGGGTTTCGCAAAGCGAAACTGCTAAGGGGAGCCTTGCAAAGCACTATCCGAAAGCCTCCCCTACTAGGGGAGGTGGCACGGCGCAGCCGTGACGGAGG
>JAJPXA010000084.1 GCA_021205715.1 Bacillota bacterium | reverse complement strand
ACAGAGGAAGGCACGACTCAATATACGTCTGACGATGTTCCCGTTTGGTCTGCCGCAGACAGCAAGGATTCGCTTACAAATTATCTCCACGAGGGTGATGTAATCGGTGTATCCGGCGGCGTAATCATTAAGATGGTTGACGTTGAGAAGCTTGCAAATCTTGCTTCGGGTATGGATTCGGATAACAACCAGTTTACGGGCGAGGATTCAATATCGTCAACTCGTGATAACGTCAAGGTAGGTTATGTCGGAGATATATCGAACAACGAATACACCAACTTTGAGATATATTCAGCCGACGGCTCGTCAAGCAGCACATGGTTCCTTGAATCCTCGGTAGTTATAACGAGAATTAATGTAACCACCGACGGCAACGGATTTGTAAGCGCGGATGTAGACGATTCCGACACTATGGATCCCTCGGAGATTGCCGAATTTGATCCTGATGAAATAACGGGCGACTATATCTTCTCGAGAAACTTCAAGAACGGCGCTCAGAGAGAGGTATTCATTTACACATTCAACGATTGATTTTAAGCATACGTTTTCGGGATTCCGCCTTTGGCGGAATTCCCGACAAACGCGCTTTCAATAATTTATAAAGGAGAGAAAAATATGCCAAATTTTAAAAAGATCATTTCGGCTGTATGCGCTGTGTCTTTGCTCGCTGTTTCAGCGGCTGTTCCCGTTTGGGCTGACGATGAAGCCGAATTGGAAAACACGGCGGAAGCTGTTGTCGAAACAGATACTGAAGCCGCGGCTGAGCTTGATGTTGAAGCGGAAACGGAAGCTGATATTGAGTTTTCTTTGTTTGACGATGACAGCAGCAGCAACATATATTATGACTTTAATGATTTAAGCACGGGCGTTATATATTCAATTGCGGGCGAAGGCTCCAACTATTCGGTAACAGAGGAGCTTCCCGCATTGACAATGCTTACCGGAACAAGAGCTGACAATGTTACTGCGGGAACGGAACACGGAACAAATGTAAGCATTTCCAGCGGCGGTGTGGACAGCAGCAAATGTTTGACGCTTAACAGTTATGAATTTGCAAACGGAAGCAGAGGACCGCGTGTCGCTTTTGCAACTCCGGACGGTATGACCAGCTATATGATGAGCGCGCAGATAAAGCTCAATTCGGGTGCGGCTGTATATTACGGTAACAGCACTTCGACTGAGCCTGGTATGGACGATTCCACTACTATCGCTTCATATGAGGATACAAGCTGGCATACATATGCCGTATATATCATAGACGGCTCGCGAGTTGTAACATGGGACGGTTCGGTTGTTATAAGCGATTATTCAAATTCCTTCCCTGTAATTTGGGGTGATCAAAACAATGATAAAAATACATATACAATATTTATCGGCGAATTGACCGATAACGATATGATTGGTTTTTACGCGGGAATCGTAAATATAGAAAAGAGCAATTCGCTTCTTGATGTAGCTTCGGATTCATATCAGATTATAGAGGATAAGACCCTTACGCTTCCGCAGTCGACATCGGATTACACCATTGAGTGGACGTCGAGCGATTCAAGCGTAATAAGCGTTGAAGAGGGCAAGACTTGGACGGCGTCGCTTGAAAGCGCCGGAACAACCACTCTTACCGCCACGTTATATCTTAAGAGCGATCCGACGGTTACAGCGTCGCGCACATATACATTCGAGGTTTTGACAGTTGACGACATTTTGGAAGAGGTTGCCGGTGATTTGGATATTGCGTCGGATAACGATAACGTAACCAAGTCTGGCGACAGCTACAAAGTAACGGGCGATTTCTCGGTTATAACCAGCGACAGATATGTTTCGATCGCTTGGTCGTCATCCGATGCGAGTGTTGTATCGGTAAGCGGCGGCACTATCTCGGTATATCCGTCATCGGCGGACGCCGTAACATTGACAGCGACCTTGACTTACGGCGATGAAACCAAAACGGTAGAATATACTCTTGATTTGTCAGATTATTATACCGAGTATTATAACGCGGTTCATGGAGCTAAATCGGAAAATAATTATTTCTATTATGACGGCGACACAACCGGAGCGGTTATAAACGCCGAGGCGGAAGACGGCGCTTAGATATTCAGCGATTTGTATTTCCCGTCATCATACAGCTACACGTCAGACTCAAAGAGCTACACATTGAATGTGGATTGGTCGGTAGCGGATAACAATTATCTTTCCTCAGCGGGCGTTATTTCCGTTTCGGATAAATCGCTTCATTCGGGAATAGAGATTACAAAAACAATATCATATGTTAAGGACGGTGTTACCGTTATTTCCGATACGGAAACATATACGGTAGGCGTTCAGTTTGATCCCGACGCTGTTACGGAAATTGTTACGGCTGCGGTAGCCGCGGCAAACGGCGAAACGGATGATGGAACAGAAGACGGCGGCACAAGCAGTACCGATACTGTTTCGTCGGCTTCATATATGCGCGCATTCGTTTATGATTATCAGACGAGATTCGACGCGGCATATGAGGATAACTTCTCGGAAATCCCCGATTCGGTAACTTCCTCGGGCAGCTTCTCATTGCCCTCCGAGGGTTACTTCGGTTCGCAGTTCAGCTGGACATCGTCCGCATCCTGCATCAAGGTTTCAAATTCAACCTCGAAAGCAACAGTAACTTTGCCTTCGAGCGCGACAACGGTTAAGCTTACCGCAAGCATTACAGCCGGCACTTCAACAGGCAACTCATATACGGCGTCTGTTTATGTTAAAGCTAAATCATCTTCAGGCGGCGGCTCATCGGGCGGCTCGTCCGGCGGTTCGTCAGGCAGCTCAAGCAGCGGCGGCTCGGTAGCGGTAGGGGATATGTAAAGCTCCTCTGTATCGTCATCGGATTTGACATCCTCTTCGTCAAGCATCAACCCCAACCCGTCCGGATTTACGGATTTGGATGATGTAAGCTGGGCATTGACGGCGATAAACAATCTCTATGTAAACGGCGTTATAAACGGTAAAACAGATACTCTGTTCTATCCCAACGATTCGATTATAAGAGCTGAGTTCGCAAAGATGCTTGTATTGGCATTTAACTTTGACACGGTAAGCGCCGATACGGCTACCTTCACGGATGTTCCTGTTTCTAATTGGGCGTCCGAATATGTTGAGGCTGCTTACGGAAACGGTATAATTACAGGATTTGACGACGGTTCATTTGAGCCGAATTCGGAAATAACAAGACAGGATATGGCTGTTATGGTATACAGAGCGGCAACATCGGCGGGTTATTCGATTGAGGATAAGACTGACGAGGTTACTTTCACCGACGACAGTATCATAGCCGCATATTCAAAGGATGCTGTTTCATCACTTCAAAAGGCTAATAT
>JAJPXA010000114.1 GCA_021205715.1 Bacillota bacterium | reverse complement strand
GCCTTAAATGGCTGCTACATAAGCCTCCCCTACTAGGGGAGGTGGCCTTTTGACTTTGCAAAGCAAAGTCAAGGGGACGGAGGGGTTATCAACGCAAAGTGTTTCTCGTCTAAACCCAAATTACATCACAAAATTCTCTATTTCATCGAGCGTTATATCCTTATGCAGCGCGAGATTTATACCGTTTGCCACGGTTTTGGACATACGTTCGATAACCGAGTCTATATCCTTTGTCGTCACCATAAGCGGCGCAAGCTCCTTTGGAATTTCAACCTTTGAAATAGTCGCCGCGTCAATCACTGTCGGCACTCCTATGGCTATTACCTTTGTGCCGAGCGTTTCGGCGTTTATCCCCTCACGGTTGTTGCCGACACCGGAGCCGGGCGCTATGCCGGTATCGGCAATCTGAATCGTCGTGCTTACACGGTTTATATCCGCCGCCGCAAGAGCGTCCACGGCGATTACGAGCTTCGGCTTCAGCGTATCGGTAATTCCCTTGATGATTTCAACGGTTTCAATGCCGGTTGTTCCCAAAACGCCGGGCTTTATCGCGCAGACATTGCTGATATTCTCATCTAAAAGCTGTGCCATATACCGCTTGATATGATGCGTTATCATAAGACTGTCAACGACCTTTGACCCGAGCGCGTCGGGCGTTATCTTGCTGTTGCCCAATCCCGCGACGAGCGTGACATCGCCCGCGTCTATATCCGCCATCGCGCGGATTTCATCGCAAATAAGGCGGCATACGGCGTTATACTCGTCCTCGTCGTATTTCAAATTTGCCGCCTCTATCGTTACATACCGCCCCACAGCCTTACCGAGCCGCTTACTTCCGTTCTCGTCTAAAATATTCACGCGCGTGAGCGTAACGTTACCGTAACGCTCCACGCACGAGCTTACGCCCTCTATTTCCGATACCTCCCGTGCCTCGTCCCTGCACATTTCGTGCGCCTCAAGCGCGAGGTCGGTACGTACTGTTGAATTTGTTTCCACAATTATTCACTCCTGTCAGCCGCTTGCGACGCAAGCGAAAAATTATTGTATATCCTTGCTCCCCAACAAATTATGATACTTGATATAATCCCTCGGGTTTGTGCTTATAATCCTCTCCACTCTGCCGTCGAGCATTTCAAACGTCACATCGTTATAAAGCCGAATATGGCGCTGTCTTAACTGCGTGTTGTCAAAAAACACCACGTCGGTCGGTACTACCGAATAAATCATTTTTTCCTCACATCCTCTATCATTGTATATAGCTTTTCCAAAGCGTCCGAAAGTCCGCCCATCGCGTTTATCAAGCCGGTTTTTACGGCTTTTTCGGCGAACAAAATTGTCCCGACATCGTTTGCCATATCATCGGTCGTAAGCATCAAGCGCCGAAACTCCTCGTCCTTTATTGAGGAATTGTCAACCACAAACGCTATTATCCTGTCCTGCATCCGCTCAAAATAGCGAAACGTCTGCATAACGCCTATCACAACGCCGCTCATACGCATAGGATGAACGGTCATAGTCGCCGACGGCGCGATAAACGAGTAGTCGGTCGACACCGCGAGCGGCACACCTATACTGTGACCGCCGCCCAAAACCAATGACACGGTCGGCTTCTTCATTCCCGCTATAAGCTCCGCTATCGCAAGTCCCGCCTCAACGTCGCCGCCTACGGTGTTTAACAGCACCAAAAGCCCGTCAATCTCCGGATCCTCCTCAACCGCCACAAGCTGCGGCAAAACATGCTCATACTTTGTCGTTTTATTTTGCGGCGGCAGGATTTGGTGTCCCTCAATCTGCCCGATTATACTCAAGCAGTGGATATTTCCGCGCGGGTTTTTCGTCCGCACGCTCCCAAAATCGCGTATGTTTTCACTGCCGTTCTCACTGTTATTTTCATTATTGTTTTCATCATTGCCCATAAAAATACCTCCGTCCGTTTCATTCACTCCGACTCGCATTTGCTTCGCAAATCTTAGTATCTTATTTTTTCGGCGATTTTATGCGTTTTTGGCAATAAAAAAACTATGTACTTGCCCGCAGTCTTTGCAATGGCTCAATATAAAAAAACGACCAATCGTGCGGCTGATCGCTCTTTATTTATTTTGTTTTCTTTTTCGTTTTACGTTCCGGCAGCTCGGCATACATGGTGTTAAACAATCCCGTCAAAAACTCCCTATTGTCAACATCCTCTACCAAAAGCATCGCTTTTGCGCCCTCGTATGGCAGCTCGTATGCTGCCTGCGGCATATATGTAAGCGCCGATTTTGTCGGCTTGACAAGCAGCCTGTCGTCATAGATACCACCCACGATTTTGCCGCGGTAGTAGAGGATGTACTCGCCCATCATCGCACGGGTGGTGATTTCCTCTAAATCGGATAGCTGCTCTATTATGTATTGTAAATATTCCTTGCTTGATGCCATGGCATCCTCCTTGTGTTATATGGGTGATTGATAAATTGGAATCTGATATTATTAAGATATTATGTTTTAATTATCTCCATTGCCCAAAATGAATTTGCTTTTCAAGATCAGGGTATTTTTGTTCCAACTCTTTCTCGTTTGGATCAGCATAGCCGATTCCGATAAAGACAGGTATCATATATGTTGCCGGGACTTTCAGACGTGCTTTTACCTTATCGTGTTCGTCATTCAGTGGTATTCTCATAGAACAGGATAAGCCTTCGGCGGTAGCCGCCAAAAATATGTCCTCCACAACACACCAGATTGTCGAAAACGGATTTAATTTAGAAATGCTCTCGCCATTCAGTTCCTTGCATTTGAATACAGGGATTATAACATAAGGAGCGTCTTTCAGCATTGTAAATTGCCTCGGCATTGCGTGGGCATACATTTTCTGTCCAAGTGTAACAGGATACGGTCTTGGGACATTCAGGTATTTCTCTGCGTCAAATTTATCCGCTATTTTCTTTGCTTCCTCAAAAGCAAATTCTTTCTCCTCATCTGTTCTCAAAACGATAAAATTCCAGTTGCGGTTATGATTCCATGTTGGAGCCTTGTTACCGGCTTCCAGAATTCTTTTTATCGCTTCAAAGTCAACCTCTTTATCTAAAAATTCTCTTGTTGTTCTCCGCCGTTCTACGGCTTCATAGAAATCCATTTTATTGCCTCCTTATACAGCTCACTTTGTTATTTCTTCATGATAGAAATTAAGTCCACAATGTCGTAATAAACATCGGGCTTGCATTATCCGCTTTTGTGAACCCACAGGATTCGTAAAAGCCAATTTCCTCGTTATAAGCCACAATGACAATCCGCAAATAGTCCTTGTAATGCTGCTTTATTCGCTCGACAAGGTTTTTGCCTATACCCAAGTCTTGGTAATCGTTATTTACTTGCAGATAG
>JAJPXA010000255.1 GCA_021205715.1 Bacillota bacterium | reverse complement strand
AATACCACCTCTTCCTTGGGAAGCTCCAGCTCCTTCGATATTTCATTTATCGTCGGCTCCTTCGCGTTCTGCGCGGTCAGGCGCTCCTTTGCTTTCAGCGCCTTATACGCTATATCCTTTAAAGAGCGGCTTACTCTTATTGAATTATTGTCCCTTAAATACCTCCTTATCTCGCCTATAATCATCGGCACAGCATAGGTTGAAAACTGTACGTTTTGACTCAAATCAAAATTATCAATCGCCTTTATCAAGCCTATACATCCGACCTGAAACAAATCGTCGGCGTTTTCGCCTCTGTTGTTAAATCTTTGAATAACGCTTAACACCAATCTCAAGTTACCGTATATAAATTTCTCTCGTGCCGCTTTGTCGCCCGCTTTAATTTTCACAAACAACTCGTCTTTCTCCTCACGGGTCAAAATTGGCAGCTTTGATGTGTTCACTCCGCATATTTCCACCTTGTTGGTCATGCTGTTTTCCTCCTTTGGTTTATCCCTCAAATTAATTGAGGTATGTATAAACAGCATCGCGGGAATTATGTAGGTCAGCTCATTTTAACTATTTCTTTTTTCAGGCGTTTTATTATTCTTTTTTCAAGCCGCGATATGTACGACTGCGATATGCCCATAAGGTCGGCGACTTCCTTTTGCGTTTTCTCCTTTTTGCCGTAAAGTCCGAAACGCAGCTCCATTATGCGCTGTTCCCTTACGTTGAGCTTTTTTAATGCCTTTTTCAAAAGAGCCTTGTCAACCTCGTCCTCTATGCCCTTGCATATAACGTCGTTGTCGGTGCCCAAAATATCGGAGAGCAGCAGCTCGTTGCCGTCCCAGTCAACATTAAGCGGCTCGTCAATGGACACCTCCGAGCGCATATTCGAATTTTTCCTCAAATACATCAAAATCTCGTTTTCTATACATCTTGACGCGTATGTCGCAAGCTTTATGTTTTTGTCGGGCTTAAACGTGTTTATCGCCTTTATCAAGCCTATTGTGCCTATCGATATTAAGTCCTCAACGTATATTCCGGTGTTTTCAAATTTTCTTGCTATATATACCACAAGCCGCAGATTGCGCTCGATAAGCGTTTGCCTTACCGATAAATCGCCCCGCGCGAGCGCGGCTATCGCCTCCGCTTCTTCCTCCTTATTCAAGGGCGGCGGCAAGGTGTCGCTTCCTCCTATATAAAATACCTCATCCGTTTTTAACATTGTGTTTCCCATACAGAACAATTTTATCCTCCTAAGAAACTGCATTTTAATTCCTCCATTCCTTACGCGGTCAACACCCGCCGCTTTATTCTCTCTCATACCGATGCTCCGATCAGCGCGTTATATTCATTGGTTTTTGAGAGCTGCTCCCGTGTTATTCCTATGTAAATTTTTCCCGCGCTTCTTTTTTCATCCGATATGATTATATCATCTGCCAAAAAAGCGAATATCATTCCGTTTTTATTTCCCAGGGAATGATAAGGAACTATACGCAGCCTGTATCTGTCCATATTGTTTATTAGGTCGTTGTAATCCGCGCCGTCAAAAAGCGGGTAAATCGTCCGCCATTCGGCTATGACGACGCTTTTGCCGCTGACGGGCTCTTTTAATGTATTGCCGCTGTCCGAAAGCGCCTTAACGTTTACCGAACAGCCGTTGTACCTTACGGTAAGTGTGTGTATTTTCACGTCTTTTTTTCGTTTAATCACCTCTGTAATCACCATTATCAAAACATACGCCGCTATAAACGTTATAACGAATATATTCTGCGGCAGGTCAAAATACGCCACGCCGTTTCTCACGCTTATGACCCCCTCGCCGAAAATCGAGCCGATAAGCGCGAACGCCGCCGAAACAAGCGCGGACATTATCATAAATATCACGGTGCGCGTGACAATCCGCGCGGCTCCGAATGATATTATTATCATTAATACCCCTCCCGCAAGGCGTATAACGACGCCGATGCTTCCGGCGAAAAAGCACGCTATGCTTAAAGCTCCGCCCGCGGCGGAGGCGGCGGCAAGACGCGCCGGCTTCGCCTTATTGCGCGTCGCTTTCGCGGTAAGCGCAAGCATAAGATACGATGCCGTGAAATTTATCAAAAACAAAACATCCGCATATATTTCCATCGCCTCACCTCTCTTGAGTACATTATACTCCGGCGCGCACGAGAAATTTGTCAAATTCTGTTGTCGAATCAAAAAAATTTTTCGACAAATTATTGCGCGGGAAATAAAGGCGGTTTCGGTAAAAAAATTTATCTTTTTTTACAAGGCGCACCTTAATGTTAAAAAAACGGTAATCTTTATGTTATTTACATTTTTTCGTATTTATGTTATAATCCAAACGAACGGAGGTAGAAAAAATGATAGTATCAATTAACAGTGCAATTTTACACATACTCGATTCGGGACACCGTATGCCTATGCTTTCCGAGCGTCCGCTCGATATTGAGGACGCGGTTATAAACACATACATAACCTCGCAAATCGAGCGTGTTTACGACGACCCGTCGCACCGAAGCGGCGAATTTCGCGCAAACAGCGGTTTTAAATACCACATAAACGAGCTTAAGGACGACATCACGGACTTTTCGCGCGTTGTCGCGGAGCGTTTGTTTGAAGGGCTGTGCGGCAGCGACAAGCCGGAGGTGTGCGACATTATAGTGTGCGACCTCATTATAAACGAGCGCAAGGTTATCGGAATTTTAAAGCTGAACAACAAGGTCGGATTTACTCATCAGGTAATAAAGGACGAAAACGGCATATTCAACAATTTGATAAACCATTACGCCATTTTGCCGAACGCGAAGCAAAAAACGAGCGAGTACGCGTTTATCGACCGCGAAACGCTCGACATACGCTATCACAGCGCGGCATATAAAATCGAAGGCGAAAAGACCGATTTGTTCGCGGACATTCTGCTTGAGTGCGATTATGAAATATCCTCGCGCGAGGCGGTAAACACGGCGAAAAAGGTCACCGCCGAAAACGGCGGCGACGAGCTGGAAACGGTCGCGAAAATCAAGGAGTGCGTTATAGAAAACATAGAGGAAAACAAAAACCTCGACACCAAGCAAATAGCGGAGCAGGTGTTTGACGGACGCCCTGTAATGCGCGAGGAGTTCAAATCAAAGATGGAAAGCGCGAGCGTGCCGGAGGAAATTGAGATTAACAAGTATGTCACGAAAAAAATAACGTCAAATATTCGCCTGACCACCGACACGGGCATTGAAATCTCGTTCCCGTCCGAATACTACCGCGACAACAAATACGTCGACATCATAAATAACGACGACGGAACGATTTCCATACAGATAAACAATATCAGCGAGCTGATAAACAAATAACGGTCAAATATTGCCGTCCACAAATTCGGAGATATAAAT
>JAJPXA010000191.1 GCA_021205715.1 Bacillota bacterium | reverse complement strand
TATATATGCCGAAAGTTTGGGCTGCGAAGTATCTTGGTATGGTGACGAAAAAACTGTCGGGATAACAACCCTTTAAGTTAATTTTTTGTAACAATCTTCAATAATGCTTGCCAAACAGAACTTTTAAGCGTATAATGTTTTAATAAATACAAATTCGTGGATAAAACATCATTGGAAAGGAACGCGGTATGGGAAAAAATAAAAAACAATCCTCATTTATGGGAAATGTCGCGATAATTTTGGTTTCGCAGGTTTTGGTTAAGCTCTTGGGAGCGGTGTATAAGGTTGTTATTACAAATATTGACGGCTTCGGCAATGAGGGTCTGGGGTTTTATAACGTCGGATTCCAAATATATACTTTGCTGCTTGCCATATCCTCGGTCGGAATACCGAACGCCATTTCAAAAATGACCTCGGAGCGCATAGCCGTAAACGACTATAAGGGCGCGCATAAGATTTTCACGACCGCGGTAAAGCTGTTCTCGATAATAGGCATAGCCGCGACCGCCATATTGTTTTTCGGCGCGGATTTCTTCGCAAGCTATGTTATAAAAATAGAAGGCTCACAGCACGTAATGCGCGCGCTCGCGCCGTCACTGTTTTTCGTATGCGTTTCCTCGGTCATACGCGGCTACTTCACCGGTATGCAGGATATGAGAGCGACAAGCACATCGCAGGTGCTTGAGCAGGTGTTTAAATGCGTGCTTACGATACTGTTTGTGTATCTTTCTGTCGGCTTGGCGCCCGAGATTATGGCATCGTGGGCAAACTTCGCGACCTCCGTCGCGACGGTCATCAGCCTTTTGTATTTGATTTATTTCTACTACAAACGCAAGAGCGGCATTAAAGAAAAAATTGCCAATTCCACGGGCGAAACGCTAAATCTGCCCGTAAAGCGGCTGATGATAAGCATACTTATGATAAGCATACCCATATCGCTCGGCTCCGTTATAACTGCGGTAAACCGCGTTATAGACACCGCCACGATAAGCCGCGGAATAGAGGCGGCATTTGCCAATCTTATACCCGCGCACGGCTCCGCTGCGGCAATTTTAAACCCAACCGCAGAGCAGCTTAACGCGGAAATAACGCGCCTTTCCGGCTTGCTTTCAAAAAGCGACACGCTCTACAATATGCCGCTTGCGGTAAATTTCGCGTTCGCGACGGTGCTTGTTCCGTCAATCGCGGGCGCGCTCGCGGTTAAGGACTATAAGGAAGCCGCGTCGAAAATCAATTATTCAATGCTTGTGTCGACGCTTATAATATTGCCCTGCGCCATCGGCTTGATAGCGCTCGCGCAGCCTATATACAACATTATCTATTTCAACACCCCCGACGGCGCGGATTTATTGCAGCTCGTGTCCGTATCGCTGATATTTGCGGCGCTAAATCAAACAATGACCGGCGCTCTTCAGGGAATCGGCAAAATATACACGCCGGCAATAAGCCTGCTGTTCGGATGTATAGCAAAGGTAATTTTGAATTTGGTGCTGATAAGAATTCCGTCCGTGAATATATACGGCGCAGCGATAAGCTCAATCGCGTGTCAGCTCATATCGTTTGTCATATGCTTCGCGGTGCTTTCAAAGCATATTAAGCTCAAAATGACGCTCGGAAAATACGTGGTTAAGCCGCTTACCGCAAGTCTTGTTATGGGCATCGCGGCAATAGGCGTATACAAGATAGTCACGCTGTTTTTGGGCACGGGATTTACGCCGAACCTCATAGCGTCAATCGCGGCGATAGCCGTCGCGGTGGTAGTGTACTTCTTAATGGTATTCGTTTTGAAGATACTCTCCGAGGACGAGATAAAACAGCTCCCCGCGGGCGACAAGCTCTATTCGGGGTTGGTTAAACTGAAGCTCTACAAGGCTTAATTTATATTTTTAACATCGAAAAAGCACCGATTAAAAATTCGGTGCTTTTTCAAATACTTTTTTATTATTCCGGAGTATATGCCTCACACAAAGGCTTCATTCCTTCAAGGCTGTCCCAAATGAACACCTTGATCTTTTCACAATCCCGCGAAAGTAAAGCCGTGCCGTTCTCTGCCTCAGCAACATCAACAAGCACCCCATTCGCATAACCTGCCACGATAATAACTCCGTTTTGAGGATTGCCCGCCTCAACGGTTACCGTCAATTCTTCGCTGCCTGCCTCAACGGAAACGCTTGTTATTTCAGTTGTATTATCACCGCTTAGCACAGTGCCGTTGGCAAGGGTTATTGTATAATTGCCATAGTTTATCGTTCCGTTGTTTGTAAGGCTCGTTATCACACAGTTTCCGGTAAGAGTCCAGGTGCTGTCCTCATCGATAGTTACAACTGCGTTGTCATCAACCGCCGTGCCGTTATACGCATTGTCAAATATGTTTACCGCTCCGCTAAATTCCGTGCCGCCGGTAAGACTCAGAACAAGCGTAGATATTGTGTCAACATTAATATCGCCCTCAAGCTCGGTGTCGTCAATCGTAAGAGTTACATCCGCGCCGTTTTCACCTTTATCTCCCCAGCCATGCTCTCCGCTGTTTCCGCTTATCGTAAAGAGAGCGCCTTCATCGTCGTTGTTTACTATTGTAATGCCGGAAAGTTTTATTACCGCGTCGGTGTTTGTAACATAAAACACATCGCCGTTATTGCTCGTGAGTGTACCGCCGTTCATTGTAAAATATGACGTTCCCGTGGCGGCATCGCCGGACTGCGACTGATAAATCATCACGTTATGCACATTTTCATCAGAGCTTGTACCATTTTCATCGCTCATATTTCCGGAAACAATACAGTCGGTAAGATTTATCGAGTTCGCGCCCTCAACGACAAGCGCCTCGGAATTATTCGCGGTAAGCTCCGCGTCTGAAACGGTAATATCCGCCGTCGAGTATATAGCGGGTGAATTATAGCCGTTTGAGGTATACGTTCCGCCGTCAACCACAACCGTGCCGCCGCCGCGGTCGGAGCGTATCGCCGCCGCCGAGGAGCCGCTTGTGCTTATTGTAAGGTCATACGCGTACGTTGTTCCGCCGCCGGTGGTCTGAATGCCGCCGGAATTATCGGCGGTCGTTGTAATTTTTGTATCTGATACAGTTACGGTTGTGCCGGTACCGTAGCTGAAAATCCCGTTGCCGCCCTGCACGGATGATGTGACTTCTGAATTTGTAATAGTAACATCAGCGCTGTTTGTTGCCAAAAGCGCCGCGTTCATACCGTAGAAATCGCCTGTTTCCGCGTCGCTTGTCGCGCCGCCGCTTTTATTTACGGTTATGCTGTCAAGCGTAACATCCGCTCCGTCTACTCGAAGCGCATTCTCATCTTCGTTTGTGGATGTGTAGGTTCCGCCGCTGTAGCTTCCGCTGTCTGTGATAGTGGTTGCCGCTGTGCCTTGATTAATCG
>JAJPXA010000007.1 GCA_021205715.1 Bacillota bacterium | reverse complement strand
CGGCAAGAGGCAGGGTATTTTTAATAACATTTAAGTACCTTGAACCATCGTTTGATTATCATAAAAGGGTGGGGAAACCGCAAAGACAAAAAGGCGGAGCAAAAAAATATTTGAAGGAGGAGTTAATGTGAAAATGACCGGAGCCCAAATGGTTGTAAAATCATTGGAGAAAAACGGTGTGAAGGTTGTATTAGGTTATCCGGGTGCGGCGAATTGTCCGATAATCGACAGGCTTTCATTTTCATCAATAAAGCACATTTTAACGCGTAACGAGCAGGGCGCGGCGCATATGGCGTCCGGATACGCGAGAGTAACGAAAACAGCGGGCGTATGCACGGCGACGTCGGGCCCGGGCGCGACAAATTTGATTACCGGCATCGCGACGGCTTATATGGATTCCGTTCCTATGGTCGCGATTACCGGACAGGTTGCCCTTCCGCTCGTCGGCAAGGACGCGTTCCAGGAGGTGGACATCACCGGAGCGACGCTTCCGTTCACGAAGCACAGCTATTTGATAAAGGACGGACTCGACATAGGAAAAATTGTAAACGAGGCGTTTTACATAGCGAATACCGGACGCCCGGGGCCTGTTCTTATCGATATTCCGATGGACATACTCAAAAAGGAATTCGATTATCCCGAAACGGAGGAAAAAATTAACATCCGCGGCTACAAGCTCGCGGGAAAGGCGTCGGAATCGCAGATAAAAAAGGTTGCCGAGGCTGTTAAGGAAGCGAAAAGACCCGTGATTTTGGCGGGCGGCGGCGTTGTTATATCCGATGCCGTGGAGGAATTCAGAAAGCTCATTTCAAAAACCGATATACCCGTAATTTCGACTATGATGGGTATAGGCGTTTTGGAACACGACAGCAAAAACAATTACGGTATGGTAGGCTCGCACGGCGCGAAGGTCGCAAACGTGATTGTCAACCGCGCGGATTTGGTTATCGCGATGGGTTCGCGCTTGGGCGACAGAACAACCGCGCATTGTATGAAAACGCTGACCGAATCGGACAAGCTTATACACATAGACCTTGACCCCGCCGAAATAGGCAAGAACATCGTGCCCAAAATTCCGGTGGTCGGCGATATTAAGGACGTTTTATCGCAGCTTACGCCGCTTCTCAGCGATTACAAAATAAGCGCCGAGTGGGCGAAGCAGATAAGCGATTACAGAAAGCTTTATCATACAGAGGTTGTAAGCGAAGACACCGGCACGGTAAGCCCCGAGTATTTCCTTGAACAGCTTTCCGAAAAGACCGGTTCAAATGTCTATGTTTCGACCGAGGTCGGTCAAAACCAGATATGGACGTCGAATTATTTCTGTTTCCGCCATCCGAGATCGTTTTTGACCTCGGGCGGCTTCGGAACGATGGGCTACGGACTGCCCGCGGCGATAGGCGCGAGCGCGGCTCAAGACGAAAAGCCCGTAATCTCGATAATGGGCGACGGCTCGTTCCAGATGAATCTGCCGGAAATGGCAACAATCTGTCAGTGGGATATACCCGTTAAAATGGTGGTCTTGAGAAACAACAGACTCGGAATGGTACACGAGCATCAGTTCCTGCTGTACCAAAACAACTACCAGGCGGTATCGCTTGACGGAAGTCCCGATTTTAACAAGCTCGCCGACGCTTACGGAATACGAAGCGGCTACGTAACCGAAAACAGCGCCGTTTCCGCGGCGATCGACGAAATGATGTCGGATAAAAAGCCGTATCTGCTCGTCGTTGAGGTAAGTCCGTACGAGCCTACCGGCGATTCGTTAAACGATAAGGTTTTACCGAAGAAGGAGGATAACTGATATGAAAAGATATACATTATCCGTGCTTGTTGAAAATTCCGCCGGCGTTTTATCGAGGGTGGTAGGCTTATTCAGCCGCAGAGGCTTCAATATTCACTCGCTGTCCGTGGGCACAACCCAGGACGAAACAATATCGAGAATTACCATCGAGGTAAACGGCGACGAATTAATGCTGGAGCAGATTTCAAAGCAGCTTTCAAAGGTTTTGGAGGTTATAAAAATAAAGACTCTCAAGGACGAGGAAACCGTCAAAAGAGGTCTTATATTGGTAAAGGTCAAGGTAAGCACAAAGACGAGAAGCGAGATTATGGAAATAACCAACGTGTTCCGCGCGAACATAGTCGATATTTCCGCAAGCACGCTGACAATAGAGCTTACCGGCGGAAACTCGAAGCTGAACGCGTTTTTGGAAATGCTCGAGCCTTACGGCATCGAGGAGCTTTCGCGCACCGGTATGACGGCGCTCGAACGCGGTACGAATATGCTTAAGCTTGACAAATAAAAGGGGAAACCCGATAAGGATGTTTAAAATTTTTATTTTAAAATATTATATAAAAACAAGGAAAGAGGTTTTTAAAAATGGCAAAAACATTAGACCACGAGGCAAGAATTTTTTATGAAAGCGACTGTAACTTACAGCTTTTGCAAGGCAAGACAATAGCTATAATCGGTTACGGTTCGCAGGGTCACGCTCACGCTTTGAACCTTAAGGATTCGGGCTGCAATGTAATCATAGGTCTTTACGAGGGAAGCAAATCCTGGGCAAAGGCTGAGAAGCAGGGTCTTAAGGTATATACCGCGGCGGAAGCGGCAAAGCAGGCGGACATCATTATGATTCTTATCAATGATGAGAAGCAGGCGGATCTGTACAAGAACGATATTGAGCCGAATCTTGAAGAGGGCAATATGCTTATGTTCGCTCACGGCTTCAACATCCACTTCGGAACAATTGTTCCTCCGGCAAACGTTGACGTTACAATGATTGCTCCCAAGGCTCCGGGACACACGGTTCGTTCCGAGTTCACCGAGGGCAAGGGCACACCGTGTCTTGTAGCCGTTGAGCAGGACGCTACCGGCAAGGCGCTCGATATGGCTTTGGCTTACGGCGCGGGCATCGGCGGCGCGAGAGCGGGAATTTTGGAAACGACATTCAGAACGGAAACCGAAACAGACCTGTTCGGCGAGCAGGCGGTTCTTTGCGGCGGCGTTACGGCTTTGATGCAGGCGGGATTTGAAACGCTTGTTGAGGCGGGATATGACCCGAGAAACGCGTATTTTGAGTGTATTCACGAGATGAAGCTCATCGTTGACCTTATCTATCAGAGCGGATTCAAGGGTATGAGATACTCGGTATCGAACACCGCGGAGTACGGCGATTACATAACCGGCCCGAAGATTGTCACAGAGGATACAAAGAAGGCTATGAAGAAGGTTCTCTCCGATATTCAGGACGGAACATTCGCAAAGGACTTCCTCCTCGATATGTCACCGGCGGGACGTCAGGTTCACTTCAAGGCTATGAGAAAGAAAGCCGCTGAGCATCAGCTCGAGCAGGTAGGCGAGGACATCCGCAAGCTCTACAGCTGGAACAGCGAGGATGACAAGCTTATCAACAACTAATTTTGATTTGTTGTAAAT
>JAJPXA010000095.1 GCA_021205715.1 Bacillota bacterium | reverse complement strand
AAACAGCGCAGAAGCAGCATATAAGCTTTAATATTATCCTTTTCAAATGTATTTTCACCCCAAAATATTAGTTTACATAATACCATTATATAGGCGCTTATGTGACATTTCAAGATAAAACCGGTTAAAAATATGTGACAAGATATTGCGTTTTGTAACATATTTCCTTAAAAACCGGCGAAAAAATAAATATACCGCTTTTTATGCCGCAAATAACAGACTTTTTGAGTTACGCCGCCAAACCGCTTGAAATAAGGGAAAGATTGTGATAAAATACATATAAATCAGAGCTATCGGAGGATTAAAATGAAAGAGTTTATTAACGATGATTTTATGCTGAAAAACAGCGCGGCGAAAAAATTATATAACGATTACGCGGCGAAAATGCCGATTTTTGATTATCACTGCCATTTAAGCCCTCGTGAAATGTACGAGGATAAGCCGTTTGAAAGTATCACACAGGTGTTTCTTGACGGCGACCATTACAAATGGCGTTATATGCGCTCAATGGGGATAGACGAGCGCTATATGACGGGGCACAGAACGGGGGACAGACCTACGGATTTCGAGCGGTTTGACGCTTTTTGCTCCGCGCTTCAATACGCGGTCGGAAATCCGCTCTATCACTGGACGCATCTCGAATTAAAACGGTATTTCGGCATTGATACCGTATGCAAAAAGGAAACGGCGCGGGAGATTTTCGATGAGGCAAACGCGGTCATAAAGGAAAAGAATATGTGTCCCTCGTATCTTATAAACTCGTCAAACGTCGCGTATATCTGCACGACCGACGATCCTGCGGATACGCTTGAATGGCATAAAAAAATAGCCGAAAAGGGGCATATAAACGCGCGTGTTTTGCCCGCGTTCAGACCCGATTTTGCTTTGAATATCGAAAACGACACGTTTATCGGGTACGTAAAACGGCTGTCGCAAGCGGCGGGGACAGATATTAACACATACGATGATTTGGTAAGCGCGCTTTATAAAAGAGCGGACTTTTTCCATAAGGCGGGATGCCGCGTGTCCGATCACGCGCTCGCGGATGTGCCTTATTCGGCCAGCGCCGACGCGGGCGGGGTTTTCAAAAAGGTTATGGCGGGAGAAACGCTTACAAAGACTGAAACCCGCTCCTATAAAACCGCGCTGCTTTGCGATTTGGCGAAAAAATACACGGAGCTTGACTGGGCGATGCAGCTGCATATCGGCGCGCTTCGGAACAATAACACGAAAATGTTCAAGCTTTTGGGCGCGGACACAGGGTTTGACTCGATTGCCGATTACGCGATTGCGGAGGATTTGTCGCGTTTGTTAAATGCGATGGCGCAAAACGACGCGCTCCCGAAAACCATACTTTACACGCTTAATCCAAAGGACAATTACGTTTTGGGCACGATGCTCGGCAACTTCCAAGACGCGGGCGCGGGAGGAAAGATACAGTTCGGCTCCGCGTGGTGGTTCTGCGATCAGCGCGACGGTATGGAGGAGCAGATGAGAGCGCTCGCAAATTTGGGCGCGCTCAACAAGTTTGTCGGTATGCTTACCGATTCGAGGAGCTTTCTGTCATACACGCGTCACGAGTATTTCAGACGAATTTTGTGTAATTTGATAGGCAAATGGGTCGAGGACGGAGAATTTCCCGAGGATTACGAAACACTCGGAAAAATCGTCGAGGACATATGCTTTAACAACGCGAAAACGTATTTCGGAATGTAACGGGGACAGTAAAACAGAAAGGGACGCTAAAATGGAATTATTAAAAAGAAATGAAAATCAAAGAAAGCATACCGAGCGTGTTTTGCAGTTCGGCGAGGGTAATTTTCTGCGCGGATTTGTCGACTGGATGATTGACAGGCTCAACAAGGAGAACGGCGGCGATTACGGCGTGGTTATCGTCGAGCCGCTGTCAAATCCGATGATTGAAAAATTCATAAATGACCAGGAGGGGCTTTACGACCTGTATTTGCGCGGACTGTTAAACGGCGAAAAAACCGAGGAAAAGCGTGTTGTCGAATGTGTGACGCGCTGTATTGACTCATATGCGCGCACAAACGAGTTTTTCGAGTGCGCCGCAAATCCCGACCTCAGATTTATTGTGTCGAACACGACCGAGGCGGGCATTGAATATAAAGCCGGCGACGACGGGAAGTCTTTCGCGGCGACAACATTCCCGGGACGGCTTACGATGTTCTTAAAGCGCCGCTTTGATTTGGGATTGAACGGTTTTATTCTGTTCCCTTGCGAGCTTATCGACCGAAACGGCGACGCTTTAAAGGAGTGCGTGCTAAAATATGCCGATGATTTCGGATACGGCGCGGATTTTAAGGATTGGATAAATCGTGAAAATCACTTTACGAACACGCTTGTGGACAGAATCGTAACCGGCTATCCGAAGGATGCCGCGGCGGAAATGTGCGCCGAGTTCGGGTATCTCGATAACGTCATCGACACCGCCGAGATATTTCACCTCTGGGTTATCGAGGGGGACAGGAAATACGCGGATGAAATTCCGTTTGAGGACATTGGCTTAAACGTAATTTGGACGGACGATGTTACGCCGTACAAAAAGCGCAAGGTGCGCATATTAAACGGCGCGCATACGATGACCGTTTTGGCGGCGCGGCTCGCGGGACTTGAAACCGTCGGCGAGGCGATGGAAGACGAGGAAATATTCGCGTTTATGAAAAAGGGAATATTCGAGGAGATTATTCCGACTCTCGACCTGCCGCGCGGGGAGCTTGAGAGCTTCGCAAACGACGTCATAGAGCGGTTTAAGAATCCGTTTATAAAGCACGCGCTTTTAAGCATCGCGTTAAACAGCGTTTCGAAATTCAAAGTGCGTGATTTGCCGTCCCTGCTCGAATATATAAAAATCAAGGGCGAAGAGCCGAAGTGCTTGGCATTCGCGCTCGCGGCGCTGATAGTGTTCTACCGCGGCGATGAGGCAAACGACGACGCGGCGGTTACAGAGTTTATGAAAGGCGCGTCGGTCGCGGATATATTAAAAAATGCCGACCTATGGGGACAGGAAATATCGTTCCTGGAGGAGAGCGTAAGCAAGTATGTAAGCGATATAGAAACCCGAGGCATACGCGCGGCGATGAGAGCGGTTTTGTAGGGTGTAAATTTAGGTTTGGGTGTGTTGGACTTGGGGCTACTCGCCCCAAACCCTCGCAAGCCTTTAAAAAGGCTTTAAAAGACTTCTTTTTCTGAAAAGAAGCAAAAGCACCAAAGGGTTGCACCCCTTTGGAAACCCGCTTTTGTGGTTAAGATTTATGTCAATGTTCTTGGTGATAGGCTATTGTAAGCGAAAAGCCTCAGGGTCTTGGAGATACTGACGAGATGATAAGCAATATCTACAGACGCAGGCGTGCGGCGACATAAAGAGCAATAATACCCGACGCAGCTCCTACCCTCGCGTGTGCGAGGGTGAGGGAAAAAACAAAGTTTTTTCACGAAG
>JAJPXA010000155.1 GCA_021205715.1 Bacillota bacterium | reverse complement strand
GCCGTGGGTGCCGGCTATTTTTACTGTTTTCGTGTTGTCCTCCCAGCTTACGCTTTTGCCCATCAGCTCACCGATTGCCCGCAAGGGCAGATAGGTTGTGCCGTTGTAAACAATCGGATGCACCTCGTCGCCGTCCGCGTTATAGAAAACGCGCTCAACGCCGTCAACGACTATAGTGAAGTCCGGCGAGAGATCCGCCGTAACGCTTTCGTTCGTCTTTGCGATTGCAAGACTTGAGCAGCTTATAAACATTGCCGCCGCCGCTAAAATTGAAATGATTTTCTTTTTCATGGTGATTACCTCCTTTAATTTGCTTTATTTTGTTTGCTTATTAATATAAATTTTAATCTCTGTCAACATCGGTTATAATACATTCTCCCGTTTTGGGGTTAAATTCAACCTCGAATTCAAGACCGGACGCGAGAACCTCGTATTCGAAGATGTAATAGCATCTGTTAAGGGGGAAGCGCATTTGTAAATCCCGCTCGTCCTCGTATATATAGCTAATATTAACATCCTCGCCCTTAATGTGCTTGCCCATATTCGCCTCGACATAGTCAACTATGTATTCGGCAATCATCGATTCCGCTTCCGCGCCGCTGTAGCGCATATTTTTCCTCGCGCCGTGTACCGCGAGGGCGAATACCGCCGCTGCGGTAACCGCGACAAGCACTACACCTATGATAAGCGAAATTGCAACGGTTTTTATTGTGTTACCGGCGGCAAACCGCTTTTTTGCTTTAAGCACCTCCTCGTCCGTCACCGGCTTAAATTCGACCGGCTTGCGCTCCTTGAAAAGCTCGTCGCTTACAATTTGCGCTCTTTTTATCTCTCCCTCGACGAACGCCTTTTCCTCGTCCGTGCATTCCCCCGCGAGATATTTTTGATATAACTCTTTAAAATTCATAATTTACCTCCAAAAGCTTTTTCAGTTTTTTTCTGGCGCGATAGAGCGTCACCTTAACGGCGGTATCGGATTTTTGCATAATTACCGCAATTTCGTTTATGCTCATATCGTTGAAGTAAAACAGCGTAACCGCCTCGCGGTATTCGTCGCCGAGCATTTCAATCGCGTGATAGAGCGCGCGGTATTTTTCCATGAGAAGCACGGCGTCGGCGGCGTCGGTTTTGTCGCTCAAATTTTCGTCCGGCTCGGCATACCGCTTATTTTTCCTTATGTAGTCGACAAACGCGTTTTTGCATACTCTGAAAAGCCAAAATTTGAAGCGTTCCTCCGTGTCGTTATAAGAGGTGAGCGCTTTGTAAAACGAGTCGCTTACAATGTCTTCCGACAAATGATAATTGCCGCACAGTGAATACATATACAAGAGCGCGCCGTGATAATGCTCTTTATACAAATCGTCTGTTATATCCATTGCTTCACCTCTTTATCATTGGTGTGTGACCGGCGAAAATCAATTGATTTTTTTGAATTTTCGTTTCTGACTATATAACGTTTGAAAACGAAAAAGGTTACACATTTTTTTGAAAAATTTTTGAAATTTTTTTGAGTGGGAATTGATTATGCATAATCGAAGGCTCTTACCCATATTGTAACTCAATTCACAAAAATATGCAATATGTGTCGGGTAAATTTATATACGGTGTTTTTGGTTCTAAAACGTTTTTTGCCGTAATAATATTAAGCATGTACAAACCATCGGAGAGGAGATAAGGAAAATGTACATTGCAAATTGCGAGGACATCGGTTTAAGCCGCGCGCCGCTTGACTATTTTCCGTCAAGCCTGCGAAAGCGCCTTGAAGCCGTTAATCTTGACGGCGCGTATGAGATACATATTGCGGCGGATATGCCGCTGTGCGTGTATTTTTCGGACGGGCGGTATTGCTTAAAGCGCGGCGGGGGTCTTACAAAAAACGTGTCGGGGACGGTGAAAGTAACGCGCGGCGAGCTGGAAAAATGCATAGAGCTTGTAACCGGCTCGTCCGTGTACGCGCTAAAGGATGAGATTGCCGGCGGATTTATAACGATAAAGGGCGGTCACAGAGTTGGTATTTGCGGCAGCGGCGTAATACGCGGCGGCGAGGTGACGTTTATAAAGGACATATCCGCGCTCAATTTCAGGCTTGCCCGCGAGTGTATCGGCGCGTCGGACGCGGTTATGCCTTATATAATACAACGCGGCGCGGTACGAAGCACTCTTGTAATATCGCCGCCGGGCGCGGGCAAGACCACGATGTTAAGAGATATTGCCCGCAGTCTTTCGAGGGCGGGAAAAAGAGTGAGCATAATTGATGAAAGGTGTGAGATAGCGGCGATGGCGGGCGGCGAAAGCGCGTTCGATTTGGGGGTATCCTGCGATGTTTTGTCGGGGGTTAAGAAATCGGAGGGGATGATTATGATGCTCCGATCTATGTCGCCGGAGGTTATAATAACGGACGAGCTTGGCGGTGAGGATGACGTTCGGGCGGTAAAAAGGCTTTTAAATTGCGGCGTTGCGGTTATTGCATCGGTACACGGCGGCGCGGACGGGAAGCAAAAGGATATTTTAAGCTGCTTTGACCTTGCCGTAACGCTCAGCCGCCGCCGCGGCGCGGGAACGGTTGAGAGGATTGATTCGCTTTGAGGCTTATCGGAGGAGCTTGCATAATAATTTCGTCTTTTTTTATCGGCTGCACCGTGAGCCGCCGTATGAGGCGGCGGTGCGAGAGTTTGCGGCGCGTCATATCGGCGCTTGAGTATTTGAAAACGCGCATATGCGTGTTTGACTGCACGATGAAGCGCGCGCTTTACGATACGGAAAACGCTTACGGCGTATGTGGCATATTCAGCTCCGCCGCCGACAATATGGACCGCGACGGACTCCGCGGCGCGTGGCGGCGGTCGGTAACGGAGAGCGGCGGCGCGGCGGCGCTTGACGACGGCGATGTTGAGATACTTTTAAGCGTCGGCGACAGGCTCGGCAGTACCGACAGCGAAAATCAGCGGCTTAATCTTGAGGGTGCGCGGGAGCTTCTAAAGCGCCGTCTTGAGGAGGCGGAGGCGGATTACACGCAGCAGGGCAGATTGTACAGAAACTGCGGACTGCTCTGCGGTATGCTCACGGCGCTTTTGCTTTTGTAAGGAGATACGGATATGAATGTGGATTTGATTTTTCAGGTGGCGGGTGTGGGAATTATAGTGGCGGTGCTTAATCAGCTTCTGGCGCGGGCGGGGCGCGACGAGCAGGCGCTTTTGGTGACGATTGCCGGTCTTGTGGCGGTGCTTTTTATTCTGACGCAGGAAATCGGTGATTTGTTCGACAGCGTGAAAAGCATATTCGGGCTATGACGGACGTATTCAAAATTGCCGCGATAGCGTTGACCGGAGGCATACTTTCGCTTGTCTTAAAGGATTTCCGCAGGGAATTTGCGATTTTGTGCGCTATGGCTACGGGACTTATAATTCTGTTTTTGTCGGCGGATATGATTTCGGAGATTGTGACGGAATTTTTTAGGCTCAGCGAAAAGGTGGGTATCAATGATAAGT
>JAJPXA010000172.1 GCA_021205715.1 Bacillota bacterium | reverse complement strand
TCCGTTTTTATATATTCTCTCCTTTAGCTTGCGCAAGTGGGGTTGTGTTAATATTCTCCAAAAGCGAAACGATAGTTTCGCAACAAAGTTTAGGTCAAGCCTTTTTAAAGGCTTGCGAGGGTTTGGGGCGAGCAGCCCCAAGTTCAACTACACATTTAAACAAAAACTTATATGCAAAAAATTATTCCGAAATGTTGGTGAGAGATTGTGTTAAAAAACACTTGAAACCTTTTGAAATATGTGGTATAATGCTATGCAGAAAAATATTTAAGGAGTTTTTTGTATGTCAGGACATTCGAAATGGAGCACCATAAAGCGTAAGAAAGGTGCAAACGACGCTCAGAGAGCGAAAATATTTACAAAAATAGCGAGAGAGATAATTGTCGCGGTGAAGGCGGGCGGCCCGGATCCCGAGAATAATTCGAGTTTAAAGGACGTAATCGCAAAGGCGCGTTCGAATAATATGCCCAACGATAACATAAACCGCACGATTAAAAAAGCGGCGGGCGATAACGACACCACCGATTACGAAACAATAACCTATGAGGGCTACGGCCCGAGCGGCGTGGCGGTGATAGTGAACACCCTTACCGACAACCGCAACCGCACGGCGGCGGATGTTCGCCACGCGTTTGACAAGTTCGGCGGCAATATGGGTCAGAGCGGATGCGTCAGCTTTATGTTCGACCGCAAGGGCGTGATTGTAATCGAGGGCGACGAGCTTGACGAGGACGATGTGACTATGGACGCGCTGGACGCGGGAGCGGACGATATAGATTTCGAGGACGGAATCGCGGAAATAACGACGACTCCGGAGGATTTCTCGGCGGTGCGCGAGGCACTCGAGAGCAAATACACATTCTCGACCGCGGAGATAAGAATGGTTCCGCAGACAATGGCGGAGCTTACGTCTGAGGATGATATAAAAAATATGAGCCGTATGCTTGAAATGCTCGAGGATAATGACGATGTTCAGGACGTATACCATAACTGGGATATGCCCGATGATGAGGATTGATAAAAAGCCTGTGTCCCTTTTTGGGGACACAGGCTTTTTTAAGCGCCGGTTAGCGCGGCGCGGTATTCGTCTTTTAAATATCCGGAGATGTCCTCGTATTCTATTGTGAAGTTTACGAAGCCGCGCGCATAGTACGATAGGTCATAGGGCTGATAGAAGATAACAAGTCCGTCGGCGCTTAGACAGAAATCGCGCGCGCTGCTGTCCTTTATGACGGGTTTTTCCCATAAATTGCTGTATTCATTGGGGTTTTCTTCCATTATTTCCGTGATGAGGCGGTTTAAAACGGTTTTGTAATCACTGTCGGAAAATAAATCCTCAAGTTCCAGTACGGCGCCGTTTGACACGTCTATGTTTTTCGCGCTTTTTACGCTTTGACCGTGGGCGCCGCCCTCGTAACCGTAGGTTTCGGTAACGACGCTTATGAAGCTCTCGGTGTTGTACGTTACCTCCTGCCTGATTTCAAGCACGCGCTTATTGCCGCCCGAAAGCGGCTCGCCGCTTTCGGAGCTTTCAAATTCGGTTATTTTTTCGCGGATTTCGGTTTCGTATTCCGCGTTTAATTCGTCCTCAAAATCCGTGTCTTCCATAGACGAAAACACTGGTGTTTCGACGTAAAGCGTTGCCGTGTCCGTTTCGTATTGGGAGGTTTCGATGGATATTTTCGCGCCGCAGTTCGCGGCGCAGCCGCCGATCAGCGCCGCCGCGGAAACGGCGCAGATGAATTTTATCAGAGAATGATGCATATCAGTCCACCGCTTCGCTCGTTGATGATTCATTCAAATGTGTCGCGCAGCTTGGTTCTCGCGTCCTCGGGCAGTTTCGAGAGCTTGTTGTTAAGTCCCTCGTTTACGAGGTCATAGAGCGATTTTCCGAAGATATTGCTTTCCCAAATTTTTTGCGGATCCTCCTCAAATTCCGACAGGAGGTAATCGACAAGCTCCTTTGACTGCTTTTCCGTTCCGACTATCGGGTTTACCTCCGTTTCGATTTCCGCGCGCATCATATGTATAGACGGCGCGGCGGCTTTGAGTTTTATGCCGTAGCGTCCGCCCTGCTTTACGATTTTCGGCTCCTCCAATGACATTTCGTCGGGCGTCGGGTAGACCACTCCGTAGCCCTTGTCGCGAACCTCGGCGAGGGCGAATTTGACTCTGTCGTATTTTTTCTTGACCTCCGCAAGCTCCTTTAACAGCGACATCAGTCCCTGCTCGGATTCTATCTCAAATCCGCTTTGCTCGCCAAGAACTTTATAGAAGAGCGTTTCCGGCATTTCAAGGCATATTTTTGCCGTGCCTTTGCCCAAGTCGATGCCGTCGATGAAGCATTTTTTAGCGAAATCACATTCGCCGAGCCTTTCGGCGAGGGAGCGCACGTTTCGAATTTTGCTCACGTTTTCTATGCCGGATTTCACGGCGGCGTTGAGCGCCTGCTTGAGCCAATGCTCGTCATCGACGCTTTCGAGCCATCGCGGCGTGGATATGACGATTTCGCGCAGCGGGAACTCGAACAGCACCGTTTCGATAATCTCGTTTATATCCGCCGTGTCAAGCTCCAGACAATTTATCGCCATAACCGGAACACCGTGCTTTCTTTCAAGCTCGGCTCTCAATTCCTGCGCGCTTTCCGCAGTCGGGTCGGCGCAGTTTAACAAAATTATAAACGGCTTGTTTATCGCTTTCAGCTCGTTTATGACTCGGTTTTCGGCATCCGTGTAATCGGTTCTATCTATTTCCGCGTCAGAGCCGTCGGTGGTTATGACAAGACATATTGTCGAATGTTCGTTTATGACCTTTTTTGTGCCGATTTCCGCCGCCTCGTCAAAGGGGATGGGCGAGGACGACCACGGGGTGTTCACCATTCTCGGATGCTCATCCTCGATATAGCCGAGCGACGAGTTTACGACGTATCCGACGCAGTCTATCATTCTGACCTTTAAATGCGCGTTGTCGCCCAAGGATATTTCCACCGCCTCGTTCGGGACGAATTTCGGTTCCGTCGTCATAATCGTTTTGCCCGCCGCCGACTGCGGAAGCTCATCCCTTGTTCGCTCGGCTTGATATGTGTTTGTGATGTTGGGAATCACAATCAAATCCATAAACCTTTTTATAAAAACCGATTTTCCCGTCCGCACGGGGCCTACCACTCCGATATATACATCTCCCTGACTGCGCTCGGCTATATCATCGTAAATACTGTATTCCGCCACAAAAAATTCCTCCTTTTTTTATCCGATATATGCCGAGCGGTTTAAACCATTCGGCTTCGCGGTTCTTTTTCAAAATCCTCTTTTTTTGAGGACATCTTGCCTTTAGTTATATATATATGCTTTCGATTTGAAATTATGTGAAATTTTGGGAGGTTTAAATGACGCGGTAAAATTTGTGCGCGGGTGAAAGCCAAAAATTTATTAAAAAGAGTTGAAAAAAACGGCGGGGTTTGTTATAATGTTATTATTCGATTTGAATTTATTAATT
>JAJPXA010000159.1 GCA_021205715.1 Bacillota bacterium | reverse complement strand
TTGTTAGATTTAACTCCCGCAGTTATTCTATTTTTGCTTGCGGTTATAAGGTTTTTTCCCGTCAATTCGCCCGCCGACTGTATTATTTCCTCGGATGAAACGTATGCGTTCCCTTCAACCGTCACATAACGTATATCGCACAGCGGCGTCAAAAGCAGCACCGAGGCTATTACTGTTATCGTCAAAATAAGAATGACCGCCGCCCTCACGCGCGCCATAAACAGCCTGCGCGCCTTTTGTTTATTTTGATGGTGCTTTCTTATTTCATTTCGGCTGACGTTACGCGTCCTCAGCGCGTCGTTCTCCTCACGCGGCGGCTGAGTGTAATATTCGTTATCCGACTGTATTTTTCGCCCGCGCACCGCGCGGAAATCGTCATTGTAATCCATTATTTTCACTTCTTTCGCTGATTAATTGTTTCGCCTTATATCGGCGCCGCACGCCGCCAAATGCTTTTCCATATTCTCGTATCCCCTGTCTATATACTCGGTATTTTCGACAATCGTCTGTCCCTCGGCGGCAAGACCGGCTATAACAAGCGCCGCGCCGCCTCTCAGCTCCCTCGCCCGCACTCTCGCGCCCGAAAGGCGCTTAACTCCGCGTACCACCGCGCATCTGCCGCTAACCTTTATGTCCGCGCCCATTCTCACAAGCTCGTCAACGTGTCGAAAACGATTTTCGAATATGTTTTCTACAAACACGCTTGTTCCCTTCGCCAGCGACGCCGCCGCCATAAACGGCGACTGTATATCCGTCGGAAATCCGGGATATGGCATTGTCCGCAGGGTATGTATGCTTTTAAGACGCTTTATCGGCTTTAAATGTATCGCGTCGCCGTCATACGAAAGCTCGGCGCCCATATCGCAAAGCGCGTCGAGCATCGCGTTCATATGGTTTTTATTCGCTTTTCTGACGGTCAGCTCGCCGCCGGTAACCGCGCCCGCCGCGAGATATGTTGCCGCCGCGATTCTGTCGGACATAACGCTGTACTCCGCACCGTGAAGACGCTTTACCCCGTCAATTCTTATGACGCTTCCGCCCGCGCCGGTGATTTTCGCGCCCATCGCGTTCAAAAAATTCGCCAAATCGACAATTTCCGGCTCGCGCGCCGCGTTTGAAACCACAGTTGTGCCCTCCGCGCATACGGACGCGAGCAAAATATTCTCCGTCGCTCCTACGCTCGGAAAATCCAAATATATATCGCATCCGCAAAGCTTGGGCGCGCTGCATTTTATGTATCCGTGCTCCTCGCTTATTTGCGCGCCGAGCTTTTTTAGCGCCTTCAAATGCAGGTCTATGGGTCTTAACCCTATCGGACATCCTCCGGGCATACTCACCGACGCTTTTTTGCAGCGTGTCAAAATCGCGCCCAAAAAAATTATCGACGAGCGCATTTCGCGCATAAGGCTTTCGCATATCTTGCAGTCAAACATATCCTGACCATTTATCATAAGCGTGCTTCCCTCGCGCCGCACGCCGCAGCCCAAATCCTTCAAAACCAGCACGGTTTTATCGACATCCCGCAGCGCGGGACAATTCTTTATAACGCATTCTTCATCCGTCATTACGGCGGCGGCGAGAATCGGCAGAGCCGCGTTTTTTGCACCCTGAATTGTTATCTCTCCGTTTATGCGTCTGCCGCCGTTTATTATCAATTCGCCCAACATTAACACCTCGCACTATAATCATTTTATATGATTATAGTATGGCGCTGCGGCAATATTTGTTACTTTCGAGCGTTTACGCCCATTTAAGCCCCGTCGAATCCAAAACGGGTTTGTCGCAAAGCTCCGCTTTAGTGTCCCCCGCCGGATATAAATCAAATACGGCAAGGCTGTTTTTGCCTTGTTTTAGTGTCCCCGCGGGGACATATAAAGTTCTTTGAGGCCCTATGCTCCAATATCTGCCCAAATTAAATCCGTTTATATAAGCCGTGCCCTTAGTAAAGCCTACGGGGCTTAAAAATGTGTCACAGACCTCATCAACCTCAAACTCGCAGGTGTATATCATCGGCTCGTCCGACGGCTCCTTTTGCGGCAAATCGGGAATAACGTCCATCGGCAGGGTGTTTATCGTATATCCCTTAACCGTTTTGCCGCCGATTTTCACCGGCTCGATAAGACCCTTTTTGTCAAACATTTTCGCGCCGTAATTTACCCGTCCCATATTTTCGACAAGTATTTTAAGCTCGTCCGCGCCCGAAATTTCAAGCGGCTCATACTCGCGTCCGCGCTCGTATTCGCCTATAAGCTTTCCGTCGGCATAAAACATCGCGCGGTCGCGCGACTCGCCTATATCAATCACGCCCGACATACCTTTCACATTTACGGTGTATAAAATGTACCCGTACTCAGAGTTACATTCCTCCATCGTAAGCGGAAGCTCGGACGTATATGTGTCCCCCAAAGAGTTTAAATTGTCAAACACCGAGTGAGCTTTTAATGCCGGCACGGGATATGCCGCTTTTTTGATGTTTTCGGGCAAATCAACCTTGCCGGTCAGGAGCTTTTGAAGCATAGCGTACTGCTCCGTAACGTCGCCCGCCTCGTCTATCGGCGCGCCGTAATCATAACTGGTTATCGTCGGTTCAAAACGCGGATTGCAGTTTGAGCCGTTGTAAAACGCGAAATTCGTGCCGCCGGAAAACATATATATGTTAAAATGTCCGCCGCAGTTTATTATATCGGACAGCTCCGATATAATGCCCTCGGCGCGTCTTACGTGATGAGGGTCGCCCCATTGGTCAAACCAGCCGTTCCAAAACTCCATACAAATAAACGGGGAACTCGGGCGAAGCGCTTGAACCATTTCCTTTATCTGCGCGGCTTTCGAGCCGAAATTCGCGGTCATAAGCACGCCGTCGAGAGAGCCGTCCGAAAGGCAGTTGTCCCAGGTACCGTCCGACGTGAAAAGAAGAACGTCGATACCCGCGCTTATAAGCTCGTTTTTAATCCAAGTCAGATATTTAACATCCGGCTGTTTGAGCCCTCCGTACTCATTCTCGACCTGCACGGCTATAATACCTCCGCCGTTTGTCGATAAATGCGGAACTATACGCGGCAGAACCGCATCGAAATACGCTTTAACGCATTCCAAATAAGGCTCGTTATAATGCCTTAAAACAATGCCGTCGACATTTAAAAGCCACGCGGGAAATCCGCCCATTTCCCACTCCGCGCAGATGAACGGTCCCGGACGCACTATCACGTACAGCCCAAGCTCCTCCGCGATTGATATAAAACGCTCAAAATCGGCGATTCCCTCATATGTAAATTGTCCGCGCTTCGGCTCGGTCACGTTCCACGCGATATATGTATCGACTGTGTTCAATCCGCACCGCTTCAGCTTTTCCAGCCTGTCGCGCCACTGTGACGGATGTATTCTGAAATAATGTATGGTTCCGGAACGAAGAAAAAATTCCTCGCCGTTCAAATACAGCTTATCTCCCACCGCTTCAAGCCGCTTTTTCATATTGTTTTCTCCCATAACTCAAATGCCGCTCCAAAC
>JAJPXA010000232.1:3235-3519 GCA_021205715.1 Bacillota bacterium | reverse complement strand
TAAAAAATTCTGATTTTTGCAAAAAAACATTTTTGGAGGATGAAATTGTTTTGAAAAGCGCGGAGGAGTGTGGTATAATTCAGGTATATTTTAACGAAAACTCGACGGAACAAGGGAGCGCGTATGGTTTACAGTATAATAACTTGTACGATATTTTTTGCGGCGTTGGCAATGTGGCTTATAAGATTTTCAAAAGCGGCGGGGGTTTCGCTGCCCGGCGGCAAGGTCTTATCTTTTATTACGGCGGACAGGGAGTCAAAAACGCCGGACGAAAAAATAACCTT
>JAJPXA010000232.1:0-3225 GCA_021205715.1 Bacillota bacterium | reverse complement strand
CTTTCAGAATTATCGTGTTTTTAATGGGGGGGATTGCCTACGGAATTTTCCAAAGCGGAGATATACCGAGCTTTTTGGATTACTGCGGAAAATGGAATATTTGGGACTCGCCGCATTACATCGACATCGCTACGGGCGGCTACTCGTATCATATCGAGGACGGGCAATATCTTTTCCTGGTGTTTTTTCCGCTTTATCCGTTTTTGATGAAATTGTTGTACTTTATTATACCCAATTATGTTATTTCCGCTCTTACGCTGTCGGCGCTGTGCTATTCTTCCGCTTGCGTTTTGATGTATAAGCTGGTTACGATTGATTACGGCAAGGCTGTCGCGAAAAAGAGCGTTGCGCTTTTGTCCGTCTATCCGTTCGCGTTTTTCTACGGCGGCATAATGACGGAAAGTTTGTTCTTTTTAACAATTACGGCAACATTTCTTGCAATCCGCCGCCATAATTGGCTTGCCGCGGGAATACTCGGAATGTTCGCCGCGCTTACACGCTCGTTCGGCGTATTTATGATAATTCCGGCGGCGGTTGAGTGGGCACAGAACGAAAAACCGATAGAGCTGATAAAAAACAAGGATTGGAAAATTCTGCGGAATAAAATTTTCCGTTTTTTGCCGGCGCTTATTATGATTGCGGGAATACTTATCTACCTTTTGATAAACTATATAACCGCGGGCGATCCGTTTATATTTCGGCAATACCAAAAGGAGCATTGGGGTCAGGAAATTCAGTTTTTCGGAAAAACTCTTAATTTGATTTGGAGCAAAGCGACAAGCGACAGTTGGACGCTCAGCGCTTCGATTTGGCTGCCGGAGGTTGTCATTGTGTTTTGTGCTGCGGCGGTAATCCTTTACGGCGTAAGACGCACACGCTCGATGTATGTCGCTTTTATGCTTGTTTATTTCGCCTTTAACGCGGGAGCGTCGTGGCCGTTGAGCCTGTCGAGGTATCTCGGTTGTATGTTTCCGATGTTCTGGATTTTGGCGGATTTTACGGACAGGCATAAGGAGCTTGACGTTCCGATAACGGTTTTGTCGGCGGTGGGATTTGGAATTTATCTTACGGGCTATATAACCTGCCATCAGATAATGTAAAACAAATTATATATAATTTCGGAGGGACAAAAATGTTTGGAATTTTGGTGTATTTATATTTTCTCTTTATCGGATACGCTTACAGCTGCTATGTGTTTAAAGAGAAGGATGTGTATTTTCGCGGCTGGATGGGCGGAATATTCGCTCATGCGGTATTGATGATGGGGATTGTCGTGCCGTCGATATTCTGCGGCTTTACATATCTGAGTCATATTATTTTGACAGCGCTCTCGGCGCTTGTGCTCTTGTATCTTATAAAGAAATCGGGGTGGGGTCGCTTCAGAGCTTTATTATGTTCGGTAACGGGCGAGAGCACCGAGGGACTGCCGAAAGAAAAGGCGAAAAAGAAAGGGAATGTTTCCGCCGCGGGCGAGTCTTGTATGGATTGGAAAATTCTTGTATTTCTTATTTTGCCGATAACGCTGATAATCGCGGCGCTTATGACAAACCATATTCTCGCGCCTTACAGCGGCGGCGGATACGCGAGCGGTCAAAGCACCTACGGCGATTTGCAGATGCACCTTGGTTTTATAACAAGCATTGCCGAGCAGGGAGCGTTTCCGCCCAACTATGTATTCTTGTCGGGTTATAAAATGAATTATCCGTTCTTTGTCGATATGCTTTCGTCAAGCCTGTATCTGTTCGGAACGCCGTTGAGATGGGCGGTGCTTATACCGAGCTATGTGATGTCCTTCCTTTTGGTCGGCGGGTTATACTTTCTCGCGTATAAGGTTACAAACAGAAAGGGCGCGGCGGTGCTTGCGACGGTGTTTTTCTTCTTTTGCGGATGCTTTGGATTCTCGTATTTCTTCGAGGGCGCGAAAGCGGACAGCACGGCGTTTACAAGGATTTTCACGGAATATTATCAAACGCCGACAAATTTAAACGACAGCAACATACGCTGGTCAAACACAATCTGCGATATGATAATTCCGCAGAGAACCACAATGGCGGGATGGCTTATGTTTATGCCGGCGCTTTGGCTTCTTTTGGACGCTGTCAAAAGCAAGAGCCGAAAAATGTATATAACTCTCGGGCTTTTAGCGGGGTGTATGCCGATGATTCACACTCACTCGTTCCTCGGCTTGGGTATGATATGCGCGGTGATGTTCTTTATGTATTTGATCGGCGAGAAAAACAAAAAGGAATATGTGATAAATTGGGTGATTTTCGGCGGCATAGTCGCGGTTATGGCGGCGCCGCAGTTGTTTTACTGGACATTCAGGCAGACGTCGGGGAACGAGTCGTTTTTGAATTTTCAATTTAACTGGGTAAATCACAACGACCCGTATCTGTGGTTCTATCTCAAAAATTGGGGCATAACCGCGCTTTTTGCCGCGCCCGCGGTTTGGAAAGCGTCAAGGGACAACAAGAAGCTCCTTGCGGGGTGCTTGTTTATTTTCGCGGCGGCGGAATTTGTATTGTTCCAACCGAACGAGTACGACAACAACAAGCTTTTTTATATCGTGTATATGATACTCCTTATGGTGGTATGCGACTGGTTTATGTATATGTGGGACGCGCTCAAAAATGTAAAGGGGCGCGCGTATTTGGGTGCCGCCGTGGTTACAGCGGGAACGCTTTCGGGCGCGCTTACGATAATACGCGAGTTTCGCAGCGGCGCGCAGTATCGGATATATGACGAGGATGATATAGCAATGGCGGAATATATCAAGGAAAATACGCCCGCGGACGCGGTGTTTTTGACAAGCTCCGATCATCTTAATCCCGTCGCATCTCTCGCGGGCAGAAGCATATATGTAGGCTCGTCGCTTTATGTGTATTTCCACGGCTTGGGCGACGAGTATTACGAGAGAGAATCCGCTATGGAGGAGGCGTACGGCGGCTCATACGAAAATCTTACGGAATTTTGCCGTGAAAACGGCATAGATTATGTTTATATCGGTTCAAACGAGCGGAATAACTCGGAGATTGACATTAATGCCGATATAACAGACCGATTGGAACTTGTGCATTCCGAGGGAGAAGAAGCGATTTACAAGGTCATGTAGGTTTGTCAATGATGTGTTACACATTTTTTAGAAAACCTCGCCATCATTGAGATATGCATTGATGTAGTCGGCGGGAGATTTCCGGTTCAGCGGGCGCATAGGGAACTTGTTGT
>JAJPXA010000070.1:3237-3548 GCA_021205715.1 Bacillota bacterium | reverse complement strand
GCCTTTATGAGAGCGGGTAAAATCTCTTATCATTTTCTCTGCCGATAAGAGATTGTTTAACTGATATTTAGCCGGCGCAGAACGGCGGAACGGAGATTTTATGAAAAAATTTATTGCCTTGTTATTATCGGCGGCTATGCTTGCCGCCGGAGCGGTAACGCTCACATCCTGCGGCGGTGCTGATGACGCGCCGGAGCCGTCGCCGAGCGCCGCTTTATCACCGGAGCCGACCGCGTCGGAGCCTGCGGCATCGGAGTCCGCGGCGTCGACTCAAACGAACGGTGAAACCGCGCAGAATTCCGATGAACAAA
>JAJPXA010000070.1:0-3227 GCA_021205715.1 Bacillota bacterium | reverse complement strand
GAACAAAAGGGAAATGTGCCGTCAAACAATGAAATTTCCTCGGAGGAAATTTCGATAATTAACGGAACCTCCGTTGATTTTTACGCCTTGTATCTCTCGGCAAACACATCTGGTAATCTCGGCGAAAACATTATAAACGGCTCCACATTCGGCGAGGGCGAGGAGCTTATCCTCCCTTACGCGAATCTCGACACCTCGCAGTCGCTTAATTTGATTGTCGAGGACGAAAGCGGAAAACGGTATATAATCGAGGATTTTCCGATTTCAAACGGCGCGGTTATAGAAATACGCCTAAACGGCAATACGCTTGAGGCGTTTGTGCAATAATCAAAGCTTTCCATAAAAAAATCACGGTAACCCGTGATTTTTTTACATCAGTTATTTGCCTGCATATTGGCAAAGCACTCGCTGCAATATACAGCTCTGTCGTGCTTAGGCTCAAAAGGAACCTTGTCAACCTTACCGCAAGATGCGCAGACTATCTCAAACATTTCTCTTGACTGTCTTGCGCTTTGCTTTCTCGCTTGACGGCAGTCTTTGCAGCGGAGAGGCTCATTTTCAAAACCCTTTTCCGCGTAAAATTCCTGTTCGCCTGCCGTAAAAATAAATTCATTACCGCAGTCCTTGCATACCAATGTTTTGTCCTGATACATTCTTTTTCTCCTCACTTGTTTTAAAGTATCGGGCGCGTTATTTGCCGAGCAAAACCGTCAATTTCTTCTTTATCCTTTGGATGGCATTGTCAACCGCCTTGACATCGCGGTTAAGCGCGGAAGCGATTTCACGGTATGACCGACCCGAAAGATATTCCAAAAGCACTTCAAGCTCGAACTTGCTTAACGCCCTGTTTATTGTATACTCAATACCGTCTACATTCTCACGATCAATCACTATTGATTCAGGGTTCTGAATCTCGCCAAGTGCCATAATATTCAATAACGATTCATCACCGTCGTCGTATGTGCTCTTCGTAAGCGATATATAAGAATTAAGTGGAGAATTTTTCTTTCTTGCCGCCGTTTTTATAGCGGTAATGATGTTATTTTTCACGCACGCCGCCGCATACGGTTTAAAATACAAGCCCTTGCTCGGACTGAAATCATTTGCGGCTTTGTAAAGACCAATCAGACCTTCTTGGATAATATCATCTTTTTCAGCGCCCGGGATAAAATACCGGCTTGCCGTCGCGTTTACAACGTTTTTATACCTTGCGATAATCTTATCAAGCGCGGCGCGCTCGCCGCTTTGATAAAGCGTCACAAGCTCTTCATCCGTCAAATCGTTCGGTTCTGTTTCTTTACCGGCATATTCCGTCACTGAAAAATCTCCTCTATTTGATATAAGTATGGAAACAGTATACCACATTTTTTTATATTTGTCAAATCTTTTGCTCTGATTTTACACAAATTTTAAATTAGGCAAAACAAATCGTCCCCGCGATTTTCTCGAAACGGTATAATTTGCGCGCCGCATACAAGCGTTTTTTGATTGTTTCAATCAACGGAGTGTCATTTCAGCAGCTCGAGCGCGGCGTCCCTTATTTCGGACACGTCGGTATCGAGTACCTTTTTCTTTATCGGCAAAATACGTCCCGGCGATACCGACAGCTCGTCGACGCCCATTGCCAAAAACAGCTCCGTAAGGCTCTCGTCCGCGCCGAGCTCGCCGCATATTCCCGTCCATATGCCGCATTTGTGCGAATTGTCGACAACCATCTTTATAAGCCTCAAAACCGCCGTGTGACGCTCGTTGCAAAAACGCGCGGCGGTCGGATTTTGGCGGTCGACCGCCGTTGTGTATTGCGTAAGGTCGTTTGTGCCTATGGAAAAGAAGTCAACCTCCCGCGCGAGCTTGTCGCTTATAAGCGCCGCCGCGGGAGTTTCAATCATAATGCCAAGCTCCGCTTTTTCGTCAAACGGCACACCCTCGTCCTTAAGCTCCGCGCGAACCTCGGCGCATATACGCTTTATCTCCGTTACCTCCTCGACGGACACTATCATCGGGAACATTATCCCCAAGCGTCCGAACGCCGACGCGCGGTAAAGCGCGCGAAGCTGCGTTTTAAAAAGCTCCGGACGCGTCAGGCATATTCGTATCGCCCTTACGCCCATCGCCGGATTTTCCTCCGCCGGCATATCGAAATAGTCCACCCGCTTGTCCGCGCCGATGTCGAGCGTCCGTATTATGACGCGCTTGCCCGCCATTTTTTCAAGCGCCGCCTTATAAACCGAAAACTGCTCGTCCTCGGTCGGGTATGTCTTGCTCTCAAGATATATAAACTCGCTTCGAAACAGTCCCACGCCCTCGGCGCCATTTTTAAACGCCGGAGCGATGTCGTCGATGTGCCCGATATTCGCGTACAGCAGCATAGACTGCCCATCCTTAGTCCGAGCCTTTACGCCCTTGAGGGAGCTTAAAAGCTCGTTTTCCTTATCAAGCTCCGCTTTCCTCTCCGTCATTTCCTTTACGATTTCCTCGTTCGGCTCGATATATATTTTGCCGCCGAAGCCGTCGACAATAGCCTCTGCGTTTTCGTATTTTTTGTCAGTTATGCCCGCTGCGCCTATTACCGCCGGTATGTTCATAGTCCTCGCAAGTATCGACGTGTGAGAGGACGCGCTGCCCTTTTCGGTGACAAACGCGAGTATTTTTGACTTTTCAAGCTGTACCGTTTCCGACGGCGCCAAATCCTCCGCCGCGATAATCACCGGCTCGCTCGAATTTATTCCGCCGTCCACGCCGCCCGCGAGAACCGTTATGACGCGCTCCGATATATCGCGCACATCCGCCGCGCGCGCCTGCATATAGCTGTCGTCCATCGACGCGAACATCTCCGCGAAATTATCCGCCGTCATCGCGACTGCCGTTTCCGCGTTGAGCTTTTGATCCGCGATTATCGAGCGTATCGACTCCAAATAGTCCGCGTCGTCGAGCATCATTTGGTGAATTTGGAAAATCATAGCATTCTCCTCCCCCACCTCGCCAAGCGCTTTTTCGTAAAGTCCGCCAAGCTCGTCGTACGCGCGCGCACGCGCCGCCTCAAAGCGCTTTATTTCCGCGTCCGCGTCGCTTATATGCGCGCGCTTCACCTTGCTTTCGCCTTTCGTCATTCGATACAGCTTTCCGAACGCTATTCCGCCGCATACTCCCTGTCCTTGTATCGTAATCATCAAATTCCTCCTTGCTCCTGCCGTCAAAACGTCGAAAACCTCGCTTTAGTTATACCC
>JAJPXA010000158.1 GCA_021205715.1 Bacillota bacterium | reverse complement strand
TTGTAATATAAAAATTAAGAAATTAACTTTACAAAAGAGGTGTGACATTTTATTATGAAAAAGCTATTTCCGTTTCTGAAGCCGTATCGGTTTCAGCTTATTATAGGACCGTTTTTCAAACTCTCCGAGGCGATATTGGAGCTGCTTATACCGACTATTATGGCGCTTTTGATTGACAACGGCGTAAACGCCGGCAACCGCGATTATATCATAAAAATCGGCATACTTATGCTCATTATCGCGACCTTCGGCGTTTTGTTTGCGTATATCTGCCAATACAGCGCGTCGCTCGCGTCGCAGGGCTTCGGCACGGACGTGCGCAACGCTATGTTTAAGAAAATCGGCGCGTTTTCATTCGCGCAGCTTGATAAATTCGGCACGCCGTCACTTATAAACCGTATAACCGGCGACGTAAATCAATTGCAGTCGGCGGTGGCGATGCTTATCCGCCTCGTTATCCGCGCGCCGTTTTTGTGCGTCGGCGGATTGGTTATGGCGATGGCGATTGATTTGCGGCTTTCGATAATTTTTATGATTGTCATACCGCTTTTTATTGTCGTGCTTTTCCTTGTAATGTTCAAGGCGGTGCCGTTGTATCAATCGGTGCAGAAAAAGCTCGATAAACTCACGCTTGTGCTTCGCGAGAACCTTTCGGGCGTGCGCGTAATACGCGCCTTTGCCGGAGTAAAGCGCGAAAAGAAGCGTTTTAACGATAAAAACACCGACTATGCCGACACGGCTGTGCGCGTCGGACGCATCGCCGCGCTCACAAATCCCGTGACGACGATTATTATGAATTTAGCGGCAATCGCGGTTATTTATTACGGCGGCATACGCGTGAACACGGGACATTTGTCGCAGGGCGAGGTTATCGCGTTTATAAATTACATCACGCAGATTTTAAACGCTATGATAATCGTCGCGAACCTTGTGATACTCTATACCAAAGCATACGCATCCGCGATACGCGTCGGCGAGGTGCTGTCGGAGGATGCGGAAATTACCTACGGCGCAGCGGACGCTATGCCCGCGTCCGACACGGCTGTGGAGCTTAAAGGCGTGTCGCTCACATATCCCAAAAGCAAGCTGCCGTCGGTGGAAAATATTAATCTCACAATCAAAACCGGCGAAACCGTGGGCATTATAGGCGGCACCGGCTCGGGAAAAACGACGCTTGTAAGCCTTATCCCGCGTTTTTACGACGCGACCGAGGGCGAGGTGCGCATATTCGGAGAGAATGTGAAAAGCTACAGCGAAGTCGCATTGAGAGGCGGCATCGCGATAGTTCAGCAGCGCGCGGCGCTGTTTTCGGGAACTGTGGCGGACAATTTGAGAATGGCAAAAGCGGACGCAACGGAGGAGGAAATGCGAAAGGCCGCCGACACCGCGCAGGCGACCGAGTTTATCGACCGCCTCGAGGACGGCTTTAACACGCATATTTCGCAGGGCGGCAACAACCTTTCGGGCGGTCAAAAGCAGCGTATCACAATAGCGCGCGCTCTTATAAAAAATTCACCCATTCTTATTCTTGACGACAGCGCAAGCGCCTTGGATTACGCGACCGACGCGAGTTTGCGCCGCGCGATTAAGGAAAACACAAGCTCGCAGACTGTGATTATCGTGTCGCAGCGCGTAAATTCGGTAAAGGACGCGGACAAGATAGCCGTTATGGACGACGGGCGTATAGTTGGCTTCGGAACGCATTCGGAGCTTGTGAAAAGCTGTGAAATTTACAGAGAAATATGCTATTCGCAGGAGCAGCTTGAGGAGGGATTTGAAAATGAGGAATAAAGGAACGCTTCAAAGGCTTTACTCGTATGTCGCGGAGCATAAAAAGTATTTGATTCTTTTAATCGTTTCCGCTGTTTTGGCAAATCTGTTTCTGCTTGCCGCGCCCTATATTTCCGGACGCGCGATAGACTTTATCAGGGGCGAGGGCGATGTCGATTTCCCGATGGTTATGAAATTTATCGGCATATTGTTCGCGTTTTATGTGCTGAGCGCGGCATTTACGTGGATGATGACGGTGTTCACGAATCTGCTGTCGAACCGCACGATACAAAAGATGCGCGCGGACGCGTTCGAGAGCCTTTCAAAGCTGCCGCTGAAATTTTTCGACTCGCACTCGCACGGCGATATTATAAGCCGCCTTACGAACGACATCGACGCGGTGTCGGACGGACTTTTGCAGGGTATAACACAGCTGTTTTCGGGCTTGGTTACGGTTATAGGCTCGCTCGCGCTGATGTTTTGGCTTAATTGGAAAATAACGCTTTGCGTTGTGGCGATAACGATAATATGCGTCTTTGTTTCAAAGGCAATCGCGACAAATTCGGGTAAGATGTTCCGCTTGCAGGCGCAAACAACGGGCGAGCTTAACGGCTATGTTTCGGAAAACGTCGGCAATTTAAAGGTGGTAAAGGCATTCGGTTACGAGGACAGAAGCGCGGACGCGTTCGCCGCGGTGAACAGCCGTCTTTACGACTGCGGTCAAAAGGCGCAGTTTTACTCGTCGCTCGTAAACCCCACAACGCGCTATATCAATAACCTTGCCTATATCTCGGTGGGCGCCTTGGGCGGACTTGCGGCGCTTTCGGGACATTTGTCCGTCGGAATTATATCGAGCTTTCTCCTATACGCGACGCAGTTCGCACGCCCGATAAACGATATGACAAGCATTATGACGCAGCTTCAATCGGCGACCGCTGCGGCGGCGCGAATATTCGAGCTTAACGACATCGAACCGGAGCGCTCGGACGCGAATTTACCCGAACTTAACGCGAAGGGCGGCGAGGTAGTGTTCAAAAACGTCGATTTTTCGTACAACAAGAAAACCGAACTTATAAAAGACCTAAACATAACCGCGAAGCCGGGACAGCGCGTCGCGATAGTGGGCCCCACCGGCGCGGGCAAAACCACAATAGTAAATCTGCTTATGAACTTCTACGAGGTTGACGGCGGCGCGATATTCGTCGATTCGCAGGCGATAGATTCCGTGACGCGCGACAGCCTAAGAAAAAATTTCGGTATGGTTTTGCAGGACACCTGGCTCTTTTCCGGAACGGTTAAGGAAAACATAGCCTACGGCAGAGAGGGCGCGACCGATGAGGAGATAACCGCCGCGGCAAAGGCTGCGGAGGCGCACGGATTTATAACGCGTCTTCCCGACGGCTACGACACGATGATAACCGAGGACGGCGGCAATTTATCCGGCGGTCAAAAGCAGCTTTTGACGATTGCGCGGGCAATGCTCGCCGACCCGAAGGTGCTTATTTTGGACGAGGCAACCTCAAACGTCGACACAATGACCGAGCAGAGAATACAGCGCGCATTCCTCAAAATGATGGAGGGCAGAACGAGCTTTATAATCGCCCACCGTTTGTCGACAATCCGCGAGGCGGATTTGATTCTCGTTATGAACGACGGCAGGATAATAGAGCAGGGCACCCATAAGGAGCTTTTGGCAAAGAACGGATTTTATACAAAGCTCTACAACAGCTGATACGCGGCGCAAATCGGCGGGGACTTTTAAGTCCCCGCCGATACCTTTATTT
>JAJPXA010000055.1 GCA_021205715.1 Bacillota bacterium | reverse complement strand
ATGTAAGGAATGGTATTTCGTATGACTTTGCTTGTTAAAACCATACAAAATATAAGCAAACAATCTCAGTTTGCGCAGACAAACAACTATATACAGCACGGCAACACGACGTGCCTGCGGCATACTCTCGCGGTGGCGCATTACAGCGTCAGAATCGCAAAGGTTTTGGGCATATCCTGCAAGACATCGGATTTGATACGCGGCGCGCTTTTGCACGACTACTTTTTGTATGATTGGCACAGCGGCAAAAACCACCTTCACGGATTCACGCATCCTTCGGCGGCGCTCTGCAATGCATGCAAGGACTTTAACCTTACCGAAACGGAAAAGAATATAATCATTCGGCATATGTTTCCGCTTACGGTAATACCGCCCGTGACTCGCGAGGGATGGATTGTTTGTATGGCGGATAAATGGTGCTCGCTTCGCGAAACGTTTTCCGCGCATCCGTACAAACACATAGAGAGATGGATTGCGTTATACGAAAGGACGGCGGGAATTTCCGCTGTGAAATTTTAAGACAAGGGGAGCGTATTATGGAAATTTGCAAATGGTTTTTATGCTTTACGCTTTTTAGCTACATAGGATGGGCATATGAATTGGTATATTATTCAATTCAGCAGAGGAAACCGGTAAACAGCGGCTTTTTGAACGGATGTATATGTCCGATTTACGGAATCGGAGGTTTGCTTATATGGCTTTTCCTCGGAAATATCAAAAATCCGTTCATAATTTTTTCCGTCGGAATGGTTTTGACAACCGTACTCGAATATTTTGTTTCGTGGTTTTTGGAAAAGCTGTTCAAAAAAAGATGGTGGGATTACACCGGCTGGCCGCTTAACATTAACGGACGCGTATGTATAATAGGCGCCGCGGTATTCGGAATTATGGCGGTCGCCGAGGTAAAGGTAATCGCACCTGCGGCACTCTATTTCATAGGGCTTATGCCTTCCAATATTATGCGCATAGCGGCGGGCGCAGTGGCAATTTTGATACTTGCGGATATTGCGGTGACAATAAAAAATTCCGATAATTTTAACGATAAGCTGTGGTATGTGAGGGAGCAGACGAAAATATTTGAGGAAAACGGCATAGGCGGCAGAATGATAAGCGCGGTAAATCACCGCCTGACGCGCAAAACCGTTTCCGGATGTGAAATTTCGGATATGCCCGATGATAGGGACAATATTTTAGAGAGAATAAAAAGGTTTTTACATATAAATTAACCAATAAATTAACCAACCGCGCGGTAATACTATCGCGCGGATGTTTTTGCCCGTCATATTCGCGCGGGATTTCGACGGCGAAGCATTTACACACACTGACGCGGGGAGAGATTATTATTGCACAGAGGATTATACGTTCACATACCGTTTTGCGTCCGAAAATGCCGCTATTGCGACTTTACGTCGTTTTCCGGCGCGGATTCGCGCTTTGACGCGTATTTAAGCGCGCTTGAAGCCGAAGCGGGCGAATACCGCGGCGCGGATATCGGCACGGTTTTTATCGGCGGCGGCACGCCGTCGATTTTAAGCGCCGAGCAGCTTACGCGCCTCTTTCATATCATAAGCGCAAATTTCAATTTAACCGATACGGCGGAATTCACCGTTGAGGCAAACCCCGGCACGCTTACTCCGCAAAAGGCAGCCGCTTTAAAAAACGGCGGCGTAAACCGAGTAAGTATGGGTGCGCAGTCGTTTAACGATACCGAGCTGAAATTTCTCGGCCGCATCCACGACGCGCAAACCGCGTATGAAAGCGCCGCGCTTCTTCACAAATCGGGATTTAACAATATAAATATCGATATTATGACATCCGTGCCGGCGCAAACGCGGGAAAGCCTGCTTGAAACACTTAAAACCGCCGTGTCGCTCCCGATAACGCACATCAGCGCGTACAGCCTTATCCTTGAGAAGGGCACACCGCTTTGCGATGATTATAAAAACGGCAAATTCGCGCCGCTTGACGATGATTTTGACCGCGACAATTTCGATATGCTTACGGATTTCCTTGAAACAGCCGGATTTCACCGCTACGAAATTTCCAATTTCGCCAAGGACGGTTATGAGTGCGCCCACAACAAAAAATACTGGCGCTGTGAGGAATATATAGGCATAGGACTTGCCGCCCACAGCTATATCGACGGCGCGCGTTTTTACAACACCTCGGATATGGAGTCGTACCTGAACGGCGATTTTCACAGCGGCGATGTCGAGCGTCTGTCCGTTTCGGATATGATGTCCGAATTTATGATGATGGGACTGCGTATGACGCGCGGCGTAAGCGCGGACGACTTTTTTAAACGTTTCAGCCGAAGCATAATTTCCGTTTACGAAAAGCCTTTGAAAAAATTTCTGCAAAACGGCTTAATGCACGAAAAAAACGGCAGGTATATGTTAAGCCGCCGCGGGCTGGATGTGTCAAATTCGATTATGTGCGAGTTTATTTTGTGACGAAATCAGTAATTATTACCGATTTCGTCACTTTGTTTTTATGCAAGTTTTACAAAATTACTAAAATAGTAAAAGTTATCATTATTGTTTCTTGATTTTTTTGGGTCTATATAGTATAATATTGATAAAGAATGCAAAAGCTATCAGAAAAATGAACAAAAACTTTTAAGGAGGCTGATATTATGTCACTTATAAACAAGGAAGTATCGGATTTCAAGGTGCAGGCGTTTCAGACGGGCGAGTTCAAAGAGATAACAAAGCAGAACATTTTGGGCAAATGGTCGGTGTTCTTCTTTTATCCGGCGGATTTCACATTTGTATGCCCGACCGAGCTTGAGGATCTCGCGGACAAGTACGATGAGTTCAAGAAAATAGGCTGCGACATCTACTCCGTTTCCTGCGACAGTCATTTTGTGCACAAGGCTTGGCACGACGCGTCAAAGACCATAAGGAAAATCCAATATACAATGCTTGCCGACCCCACGGGCGCGCTGGCGAGGGATTTTGATGTGATGATTGAGGAGGACGGTATGGCGGAGCGCGGCACGTTCATAATCAACCCCGAGGGCAAGATTGTAGCGTACGAGGTTATCGCCGGAAATGTCGGCAGAAATGCGGATGAGCTTTTAAGACGAGTGCAGGCGTCACAGTTCGTAGCGGAACACGGCGACGAGGTTTGCCCCGCAAAATGGCAGCCCGGAGCCGAAACGCTGAAGCCGAGCCTGGATTTGGTCGGATTGCTGTAATCGGTATAAGCGCCGTCGGCAAGCTATGTCCCAAAAGGACGCTGAACGATAGCTTGCCGGATGTGCTTGTATGTGATAAATTTAGGTTTAGTGTACTAATTGACATTTGTGAACATTGTGCATCCATATAGCATTCTTTTTTCTTGAAAAAGATTTAAAAGACTTCTTTTTCTGAAAAGAAGCAAAAGCACCAAAGGGCTGTGCCCTTTGGAAACCCCTTGTTGTGAGATGTATGTCAATATTCTTGGTGATAGGCTCTTGCAAATGGAAACCTCAGGGTCTTGGAGATACTGACGAAAAGAATAGCATATCTTTACAGACAACAGCGTTTTTCAAAGCCGCAAGCAGTCATACCCGACGCGGCTCCTACCCTCGCGTGTGCGAGGGTGAGGGAAAAAACAAAG
>JAJPXA010000256.1 GCA_021205715.1 Bacillota bacterium | reverse complement strand
AAAGTATAAAAAACAGCAAAAAACACAATGTAATAAATCGTCTGACAGACAATAAAAAATCAGTCCCGCGCACTTCGATGCGCGGGACTTTGATCATTCAAAAATCGATATTTTGTTTTATCAATCCATTTCCAAAGCGCCGGTGTAGAGTTGATAGTACGTTCCTTTTTCGGCTATCAGCTTTTCGTGATTTCCGCGCTCTATTATTCGTCCGTGTTCCATAACCATAATCGCGTCGCTGTGTCGTATGGTTGAAAGTCTGTGCGCGATTACGAATACTGTTCTGCCCTCCATCAGCTTATCCATACCGTCCTGAACGAGCTTCTCGGTTCGGGTGTCTATTGACGAGGTCGCCTCGTCGAGAATCATTACGGGCGAGTTTGCCGCCGCCGCTCTCGCGATGGACAGCAGCTGACGCTGACCTTGCGAAAGGCTTGAGCCGTTGCCCTTGAGCATGGTGCTATACCCCTGCGGCAGCTTGCGTATGAAATCATCCGCGTTGGCGAGCTTCGCCGCCGCGATACATTCCTCGTCCGTCGCGTCGCTCTTTCCGTAGCGGATATTGTCCATTACCGTGCCGGTGAACAGATTGACATCCTGCAACACTATGCCGAACGAGCGTCTTAAATCGTCCTTGCATATTTGGGTTATGTCAATTCCGTCGTAGAGAATTTTACCGCTGTTGATGTCGTAAAATCTGTTGATAAGATTTGTGATTGTGGTCTTTCCCGCGCCGGTGGAGCCGACAAGCGCTATCTTCTCGCCCGGCTTCGCGTAGATTGAAACATCGTGAAGCACGGTTTTATCCTCGGTATAGCCGAAATCAACGTGGTCTAAGACAATGTCGCCGCGCATTTCGGTGTATACCGGCTTGCCGCGTGAGGTGTCCTTCCATGCCCACATACCCGTGCGTTTTTTGCTTTCCTCAAACTCGCCGTTCGCTTTTTTGTTTACTCTGACAAGGGTAATATGCCCTCCGTCCTTTTCCGGCTCTTGATCGATAAGCTCGAATATTCTCGACGCGCCGGCGGTGCCCATCGCAATCATACTTACCTGCATCGAAATTTGTCCTATCGTCTGTGAGAGCTGTCTTGACATTGTAAGGAATGTTACGACAACGCCTATCGTAAGCGTGCCTGTACCCGCTATGCCAAGATTCGTGGCTTTGAGCGATATTAAAATCGCGCCCGCGAGTGCGACAATAACATAGAGAATATTGCCGACATTGTTCAAAATAGGCATAAGAATGTTGCCGTAGGTGTTTGCGGTTTTGCTTGCTTCAAAAAGCTCCTCGTTCTTCTTTTTGAAGTCGCGCTTGGTTTCCTCCTCGTGGCAGAAAACCTTTATAACGCGCTGACCGCTCATCATTTCCTCAACGAAGCCTTCCTCGTCGGCGAGCGTTTTTTGCTGCTTTACCATAAAACGCGCGCTGCCGCCGCCGATTTTACGCACTATAAACACCATCGCGACTATCGCCGCCGCGACGATGAGGAACAGCCATACGCTGTAATAAAGCATAAGGCATATAACCGCGATTATCGAAACGCTTGACTGTATCAGCATCGGCAGACTCTGTCCGATAAGCTGGCGAAGCGCGTCGGTATCGTTTGTATAGGTACTCATAATATCGCCGTGCGCGTGGGTGTCGAAAAATTTTATCGGAAGCGATTCCATTTTGTTGAACATATCCACTCTCAGCTTTTTAAGCGTTGACTGCGTCACTACCGCCATGATACGCGTGTACGTAAACGATGCCGCGACACCGAGCGCGTATATAACTCCCATAGTAATGATAATCGAAATAAGCTGCGACATAACCGATTCAAGTCCGCTTGTAACTCCCGGGGTTATGCACTCGTCGATAATACGCTGTAAAAACATCGAGGAAACGCTGTTGGAAACCGCGCTTATCAGGATGCAGAAAATCACGACTATAACCGGAACCTTGAACGATTTGACGACATAGGATATCAATCTCACAAACGAGCCTTGTTTTTTCTTTGTCATCATTCATCACCGCCCTTCATTTGCGACTGATACATTTCTTTGTAAATCATATTGCTTTCGCGCATCTCCGGCTCGGTTCCGAAGCCCGAAATTCTGCCGTTGTCGAGAACCAAAATCTTATCCGCGTCCTCGACGGAGGTGCATCTTTGCGCTATTATAATCTTTGTGGTGTTGGGTATTTCCTCGCGGAATGCCTTTCTTATAAGCGAGTCCGTTTTGGTGTCGACAGCGGATGTCGAGTCGTCCAAAATTAAGATTTTCGGCTTTTTGATAAGCGCTCTCGCGATACAAAGTCTTTGCTTTTGTCCGCCGGAAACGTTTGAGCCGCCGCGTTCTATATAAGTATCGTAGCCGTTGGGGAACTCGCTTATAAAGCTGTCCGCCTGCGCGAGCTTGCACACTCTTACTATTTCCTCATCGCTCGCGTCTTTATTGCCCCAGCGAAGATTATCCTTAATCGTGCCGGAGAACAAAACGTTCTTTTGAAGAACCACCGCGACCTCGCCGCGAAGCGTTTCAAGATCATATTCTCTTACGTCCCTGCCGCCGACATAAACGGCTCCCTCGCTCGCGTCGTAAAGGCGCGGGATAAGCTGAATAAACGTGGTTTTCGCCGAGCCTGTTCCGCCGACGACGCCTATTGTTTCGCCGGATTTGATGCTGAGGTTTATATTCTCCAAAACATTCTTTTCCGCGTCGGACGAATACTTAAACGATACATTTTTAAATTCTATGCTTCCGTCCGAAACCTTCGTAATGCCGTTTGCGGGGCTTGTCAGCGTCGCGTCCTGCTCGAGGACTTCAACAATTCTCCTTGCCGACGCGGTCGCCATTGACACCATAACCACAACCATCGAAACCATCATAAGAGCCGACAATATTTGAACGCCGTAGCTGATAAGCGACGACAGCTCGCCCGTCGTAAACGATGTTGCGCCGGTGGATATGATAAGCTGCGAGCCGAACACCGATACCAAAAGTATCGCGAGGTATATGCAGAACATCATAACGGGACTGTTTACCGCCAAAATCTTTTCAACGCTTACAAAGTCCTTTTTAACGTCCTCCGCCGCTTTTTCAAATTTTTGTTTTTCGTATTCCTCTTTTACGAATGACTTTACGACTCTTATTCCCGAAACGTTTTCCTGAACGGAGTCGTTTAACGCGTCGTATTTTTTGAAAATTCGCTGGAATATCGGGAATACATAGAGCGATATTCCTATAAGTACAAACGCCAGCACCGGCATTATCGCGAGAAATATAAGCGAAAGCCGCTTGTTTATCGTAAAGCTCATAACAAACGAGAATATAATCATCAGCGGCGACCTTACCGCGATTCTTATAAGCATCTGAAAAGCGTTCTGCACGTTTGTAACGTCCGTTGTCATTCTCGTAACCAGCGATGAGGTCGAAAATTTATCTATATCCGCGAACGAAAAGGTTTGAATGTTGTTGTACATATCCTCGCGCAGATTTTTTGCGAAGCCGCACGACGCCGCCGCGCCCGCTCTTCCGGACAGAACTCCGAAAAGAAGCGAAAGCATCGCCATTATTACAAGCGCTATGCCGTATTTCAATATCGTGCCGAGTGCGCCCTCTTCCATAATGTCGATGAAT
>JAJPXA010000140.1 GCA_021205715.1 Bacillota bacterium | reverse complement strand
CCTGTGGATAGTGTGAATAACTTTAAAAAAACGTAAAAATAACCTCAAAAAATATGTGGATAAGTTTATTACAGCTATATTACAATAAAAACACGAAAATTTTCCGTTTACATAAAACGGACACATAAAATTTAAATTAACGGAGGATATAACAATGCTGACGCCGCGGCTCGAATGTATAGTAAAACAAATACGCTGCAAAACCGTGGGAGATATAGGCACCGACCACGCGTACGTGCCGATAAGGCTTATTCAAAGCGGGCGCGCCGAAACCGCCATAGCCTGTGATGTGATAGAGGGGCCGCTCAAAAACGCGAGGAAAAATATCGCGGAATACTCGCTTTCGGATAAAATCGAAACGCGTTTGAGCTACGGCTTGGACGCGCTCGCGCCGAATGAGGCGGATACCATAGTGATTGCCGGAATGGGCGGCGATATAATAATGAAAATTTTGGAGCGCGGCGAACAAACCGCGCGCGGGGCGCGGCTTGTTTTGCAGCCGATGAAAGCGCAGTACGAGCTGCGCAAATTTCTGACAGCAAAATGATACACGAAAGACGGCGAGGATGTGGCTGTCGAGTGATTTAAGGTGTACAACATTCTAACCGTGAAAAACGGGCAATGCGAGCCGCGCAAAAACGAAATAGATTATCATATCCCGCCCTGCCTTTACCGCCATAAGTATATACGCGAGCTTTATGAAAAGAAAATGCGCGAGTTTAAAAGAATTACCGCGGGAATCGAAAACTCGGCAAACCCCGACGCGGAAAAATACGAGAAAAACAAATATTTTTTGAACGAGCTTAACCGGATAAAAAAAGATTTAGCACTTTAAAGCGCGAAAGGAGAAATATATGAAAGTATACGAAGCGGCACAAATAATAGAGGAAAAAATACCGAAAAACTTAGCATACGCTTGGGATAATGTCGGACTTCTTGTAGGCGGCGGCGATAAGCCGGTAAAACGCGTATATTTAACGCTTGACACGAATATCAAAACCATAAACGAGGCGGTTTCCGCCGGAGCGGATATGATAATCTCGCATCATCCTATGTTTTTTAATCCGATAAAGCGTATAGTTTACGGAACGCCCGAGGGCGACGCGGTAAAAATGCTTATCGAAAACGGCATAGCCGTTTACGCGGCGCACACGAATATGGATGTCGCGCCGGGCGGCATTAACGATAGGCTCGCGCGGATGCTGGGACTTGAAAACATTAAGGTTTTGGAAAAGAATGACATTTGCGACGGCGCGGGACTCGGCAGATACGGCGATTTGCCGCAGCCTCAAAAATACTCGGAGTTTGTAAAGCGCGTAAGCGAGCTTTTGCGCACTCCCGTGAGATATACCGGCGATGAAAGCAGGATGATTTCAAAAGCCGCCGTAGGCTCGGGCGCGTGCGCGGAGCTTGTCGAGCCGGCGCAAAACAATATGTGCGATGTTTTGATAACCGCGGATATGAAGTATCACCAAATGATTGACGCAGACGAGCGCGGAATATGCCTGATTGACGCGGGGCACTACCCTACCGAGGTATGCGTGATTGAGATATTCGAGGAGATTTTAAAGGACAGCGGTTTGGAAATAATAAAATCGACAAACACGGATATTTTCAAATTTTTCGGCGCGTAAGAATTGGATATGCATTATAAAACCGCGCCGCTGTATTTGAGCGTAATCGCTTTCACGGTGAAAATGTCCGCAGGCGGCGCAAAAAAGGTCATACTCCAAAATGGAGTATGACCTTTTTAACGCTTAAATCCATATAAGAAGATTTCGCATTTATCTTTGTACACGGCCGCTGCCGTCGCCGCCTACGAGCGTTTCAACCTCTTCGCGTGTAACGAGGTTAAAGTCACCGGGGATTGTGTGCTTCAAAGCCGATGCCGCAACACCGAATTCAAGCGCGCTCTTGAAGTCCTTGCCGTCAACAAATCCGCAGATTGTGCCGCCCGCAAAGCTGTCGCCGCCGCCTACGCGGTCAACGATAGGCGTAATTCTGTATTCTCTCGAATGATAGAATTCATCGTCCGCCGCCGAATAGATGCAAGCCGACCAGCCGTTATCCGATGCCGAGTGTGAAACTCTCAAGGATGAGATAACATACTTGAAGCCGAATTTTGCAACCATCTGCTTGAATATCGATTCATAACCCGCGAGGTTCAGCTCGCCCGAGGTAACGTCGGTGTTTTCCGGCTTAAAGCCCAAAACCTTGTCCGCGTCCTCCTCGTTGCCGATACATACGTCAACATACTGCATAAGGTTTGACATAACCTTTTGCGCCTTTTCCGATGACCAAAGCTTCTTTCTGAAGTTCAGGTCGCACGAAACGGTAACGCCGTGAGCCTTAGCCGCCTTTAAAGCCGCCTCGGTAAGCTCTGCCGCCGCGTCCGACACAGCCGGAGTGATACCCGTGAAGTGGAACCAGTCCGCGCCCTCGAAGATAGCGTCAAAATCAAAATCGGAAACCTCAGCCGTTGAGATTGACGAATGCGCTCTGTCGTATGTTACGTTTGACGGACGCATTGCCGCGCCTGTTTCGAGGAAGTAAATACCGAGTCTTTCGCCGCCTCTTGCGATATGCTTTGTTTCAACATTGTACTTTCTCAAAGCCGCGACCGCGCACTCGCCTATCGGATTTGCGGGAACCTTTGTAACAAACTCCGCGTCGTGACCGTAATTCGCGAGCGATACCGCAACGTTAGCCTCGCCGCCGCCGTAGTTGATGTCGAACTCGTCCGCCTGTATGTATTTTTCGTTATTGGGTGTCGATAATCTGAGCATAATTTCGCCCATAGTTACTACTTTTGCCATTTTTATACAATCTCCTTTATATTTATTACAGAGCAGCTCTTGCCGCTTTAATATTTGCAATGAACTTCTTTGCCGTTTCGGTAATAGCCGCGTAATCGCCGGTCTTTGCGCCCTTTGTGAGCGATGAACCCGCGCCGACAGCTATAGCGCCCGCCTTAATCCACTGGTCTACGTTGTCAACGTTTACGCCGCCCGTCGGCATCATCTTGCACTGCGGCATAGGACCCTTTATGTCTTTAATGATAGTGGGGCCGAACAAATCAGCCGGGAAAATCTTGCAGACATCCGCGCCCGCTCTCATAGCCGTCATACACTCGGTGATTGTCATACATCCGGGCATATAGGGAACTCTGTATGTTCCGCAAAGCTTAGCTGTTTCTGCGTCAAAGCCGGGACTTACTATGTAATTCGCGCCCGCGAGAATAGCGATTCTCGCCGTCGGAGCGTCAAGCACCGTACCCGCACCCAAAAGCATTTCGCCGTTTGAATACTTCGCCGCAAGCTCCTTCATTACCTGATCCGCTCCCGGAACGGTAAAGGTAAGCTCGATTGACGAGCATCCGCCCGCAAGACAAGCGTCGCAAATCTTAATTGCTTCCTCGCCGCTCTTTGCGCGTACAACCGCGACAAGTCCGCTGTCCTCTAATTTTTGTAAAACCTGTTCTTTTTCCATTATAAAAAACCTCCTTTGGCTTATAACAATATTTCTGTATAATATTTTACCATAAATAAACCGCATTTGCAATAAATCAAACAAAAAATATTTAAAGTTTTTTGCGCGCGGTTCAAATAAAGTTTGTAGGTTTGTCAATGATGTGTTACACATTT
>JAJPXA010000144.1 GCA_021205715.1 Bacillota bacterium | reverse complement strand
ATAGTATATTTTAATTTTGCGCTTTTGTCAATCAAAATTAAAATATATGACGCTATTAAAGAAAACAACAAATCGATATTATATAATTCACGGAGAAGGAGTATGATATGAAAAAAATCACAGCAGCGCTGCTTACGGCGATTATAACAATCTGCGCCGCGAACGTGTCATTCGCAGCGGAAACGTGGAGGGACGCGTTTGTGACAAGATTGATGAAGCTTTTGTCGCAGGATCCCACATATTCGGAGGTGGTTTTAACCGACCTCGACTCAAACGGAATACCGGAGGCGTTCGTTTACAGAAACAGCTCCGACGGCGGAATATCGGCGGGATTTACAATGACCGGAAGCGCGATAACCTCGATAAGCGTTCCGAATAACATAATCGGAGCGTGTCTTGCGGACATAACGGTCTACGACAAGGACGGGCGCACCATTTTCGTGGGACGCGAAATCGCGAGAAACTCGTCGACCATATGCTTTTATAAGCTCGAGCTCAGCGGTGACGCTCTTACCGCGACGCGGATAAACAAAAGCGACGTTTCACCCTACCCCGTTATAACCTATGAGGATATGTACGGCAACGACTTTTTATCGAGCGGCTATCCGAGCCGCACAAAGATACAGAGCTTTATCGACTCGTACGATAAGGTGAACACCGTAACCGCGTCGCAGAGTGCCGCGCCGATTAAAGTAAACGGAACAACATGGGATGTTTCGGGATATTCCGTAAACAATTCCAATTATTACAACATCCGCGACATCGCGATGATATTAAGAAACACGGGCGCGTGCTTTAACGTCGATTGGGACTCGTCGCTTAACGCCGTTGCGATAACCACGCTCACCAAATACGTTATAATCGGCGGCGAGCTTGAGGGCACGCTGACCAACGCGCAGGACATTCAGGAAAACACCGCTCCCATATATGTTGACGGTCAGCTTGTCGAGCTTGCCGCGTACAACATCGACGGCAGCAATTATTTCCAAATAAGGGATTTGGCGGATATTATAGGCTTTACCGTCGACTGGGACGGCGAGTCGGTTCTTATAACGACAACTTGATTTTAAAAATGCGGCGGCGGTATGCTGTCGTATTTTTCACGGAAGAAAATGACGCCCACGTTTTCGGCGGTTTATCCAAAATATTCTTCGGGTATAAAAAACGCCGTATTTTAAAATAAATAAATAAATACGAAGGAGGTCGAATTATGCACAATATACGAAAAAAGCTTACGATTTTTGCGGTTCTTATGTTTGCCGCGTCCGTTACGCTCAATATCGCGGCCTCTTTCTCCGACAGAGGCGCGACAGTCGCCTCGAGCGAATCGACCGTCCCCGAAGAAACAATAAAAGACGCGCTTTTCGGCGGCGACGCGGCGCGTTTTGTCGCGCACCGCGGCTACAGCGCGGCGGCGCCGGAAAATACCACGCTCGCGTTTGAGCTTGCGGGAAAAAGCCAATTTTGGGGCATAGAAACCGATATATCGCAAACCTATGACGGCGAATTTGTCTGTATGCACGACGATGAGGTTGACCGAATGACCGACGGCACGGGACTTGTCGGCTCATATACCTACGCGGCGCTGCGGGAGCTTACAATAGACGACGGCTCAAATATAGACTTTTACCAAAACCTCAAAATCCCCTCTATGACCGAATATTTGAATATCTGCATAACCTACGGATGCGTTCCGGTAATCGAAATTAAGAACATTACCGATTACGATAAATTTTTGCAGACGATTTACGACAGCGGCGTAAAAGACAGATGCATTGTGACGGGCGATATAGAGGATTTAAGCGAAATACGCGCGCGCGACGCCGATATTATGCTTATGGTAATAGGATTTTCCGAAAACGACTATACGTATTATACGGAAATTATGTCGAATATCGGCGGGGTCAACAACGGCGTACTTTACAATTCTCCGGCGGTAACGCAAGAGGCGGCGGCGGATATCCGCTCGCAGAATTTAGCCTGCGGCATATGGACGCTCAACTCCGCGGATGAGGCGGCGCAATATTTGGAATACGGCGTGGATTATATAGTGACCGACGCGATTCCCGCCTCGCTCGATTTGATGATTAACGCAAACGAATAAACACCTAAAACCGGCGGCAAAAAAGAACTCGGATTTTAAAAATCCGAGTTCTTTTTGTTAATATGCTCTTTAAGCGCCAAACGCTTGGTCGAGGTCGGCTATTATATCCTTTATATTCTCCGTGCCTATCGAGAGGCGAATCGTATTCGGCTTTATGCCTTGGTCAAGAAGTTCCTCCTCATTAAGCTGCGAATGCGTTGTGCTTGCGGGATGTATCACAAGCGACTTAACGTCCGCCACATTCGCGAGCAGCGAGAAAATTTGAAGTCTGTCGATAAAGTCCTGCGCCTCCTTCGCGCCGCCCTTAATCTCAAATGTGAAAATCGAGCCGCCGCCGTTGGGATAATACCTTTCATACAGCGCGTGGTCGGGATGGTCGGAAAGCGCCGGATGATTTACCTTTTCCACCTGCGGGTGGCTTGTCAGATATTCAAGCACCTTTTTCGTGTTCTCCGCGTGGCGCTCCACTCGAAGCGACAGCGTTTCAAGTCCCTGAAGAAGCAGAAACGCGCTTAACGGCGAGAGCGTCGCGCCCGTGTCGCGCAAGAGAATCGCGCGGATTTTCGTAACAAATGCCGCCGCGCCCGCGGCTTCGGTAAACGAAATGCCGTGATAGCTCGGGTTCGGGTCAACCAACGACGCGAATTTGCCGCTTGCCGCCCAGTCGAATTTGCCGCTGTCGACGATAACGCCGCCGAGAGTCGTTCCGTGACCGCCGATAAACTTTGTCGCGGAATGAACGACTATGTCCGCGCCGTGCTCAATCGGGCGGAACAGGTACGGCGTGGCAAAGGTCGAGTCGATTACAAGCGGTATCTTATTCGCGTGCGCGATTTCGGCAAGCGCTTCGACATCGGGTATGTCGCTGTTCGGATTTCCGAGCGACTCGATGAATATCGCCTTTGTTTCCGGCAAAATCGCCGCCTTAACCTCATCTAAATTATGGATATCGACAAAGGTCGTGTTAATGCCGTATTTTGGGAGAGTATGCGCCAGAAGATTATACGAGCCGCCGTATATCGTTTTCTGCGACACGATATGTCCGCCGCCCTCGGCAAGGGTTTCTATCGTGTATGTAATCGCCGCCGCGCCGGACGCTGTCGCGAGCGCCGCGACACCGCCCTCAAGCGCCGCCACACGCTTCTCAAACACGTCCTGCGTCGAATTGGTAAGTCTGCCGTAAATATTGCCCGCGTCCGCAAGCCCGAAACGCGCCGCCGCGTGCGCACTGTTTTTAAACACGTATGATGTGGTCTGATAGATGGGCACCGCTCTCGCGTCGCTCGCGGGGTCGGGATTTTCCTGTCCTATATGCAGCTGCTTTGTTTCAAAGCCCCAGCTTGATGTGTCTTTTATATTAGCCATAATAAATTCCTCATTTCTTGATTTATATTTTCTGTATTTTTCCTTAATTTATCCCTGCCGGACACATTCGTCCGTTCCGCCAATTTTGGCGCAGCAGGCAAAACCATAAATATCTCAATTTCACAGCCTTATCCGTCCTTTCCGCCGCGGTATTGCATATATTACCCAATACCTATA
>JAJPXA010000085.1 GCA_021205715.1 Bacillota bacterium | reverse complement strand
TACAAAATGTTCACAAATATCAATTAGTACTCTAAATACAAATTTACAAAAAGAGCTGTCAAAATGACAGCTCTTTTATTAAATCCTAAATTATTCCTCTATTTCCGAAACAACGCCCGAACCTACTGTTCTGCCGCCTTCACGGATAGCGAAACGAAGACCCTTTTCTATAGCGATAGGAGTGATAAGCTCAACTTCCATCTTTACGTTATCTCCGGGCATACACATCTCTGTGCCTGCGGGAAGAGTGATAACGCCTGTAACGTCTGTTGTTCTGAAGTAGAACTGAGGACGATAGTTATTGAAGAAAGGAGTATGACGTCCGCCTTCTTCCTTAGTAAGGATATAAACCTCACCCTTGAACTTTGTGTGCGGATGAATTGAACCCGGAGCCGAAAGAACCTGACCTCTTTCAATTTCCTCTCTCTGAACACCACGAAGAAGAGCGCCGATGTTGTCGCCTGCTTCAGCGTAATCAAGAAGCTTTCTGAACATCTCGATACCTGTTACGACAACCTTTCTCTTTTCATCTGTAAGACCAACGATTTCAACTTCCTCGTTGAGCTTCAACTGACCTCTCTCAACTCTACCTGTAGCAACTGTACCACGGCCTGTGATTGAGAAGATGTCCTCGATAGGCATAAGGAACGGAAGATCCGCTTTTCTTTCCGGAGTCGGAATATATGAATCAACCGCTTCCATAAGCTCCCAAATGCACTTATACTCTTCAGCATCGGGGTCTGTTGATGATGACTCAAGAACCTGCAAAGCCGAACCCATAATGATAGGAGTATCATCACCCGGGAATTCGTACTCGTTCAAAAGCTCTCTGATTTCCATTTCAACAAGCTCGAGAAGCTCGTCGTCGTCAACCTGATCCTTCTTGTTCATAAATACAACAATGTAAGGAACGCCAACCTGACGCGAAAGAAGGATATGCTCTCTTGTCTGAGGCATCGGGCCGTCCGCTGCCGATACAACAAGGATAGCGCCGTCCATCTGTGCGGCACCGGTAATCATGTTCTTAACGTAGTCAGCGTGTCCCGGGCAGTCAACGTGAGCATAGTGACGGTTATCCGTTTCATACTCAACGTGAGCTGTTGAAATTGTAATACCTCTTTCTCTCTCCTCCGGAGCCTTATCGATCATATCGTAAGCTTCGTACTGAGCCTGACCCTTCATAGCCAAAACCTTTGTGATAGCAGCCGTAAGAGTTGTCTTACCATGGTCAACGTGACCGATGGTACCAATGTTTACGTGCGGCTTATTTCTTTCAAATTTCTCTTTTGCCATTGTAATAAATCCTCCTTAAAATAATTTATATTACATAGTAAAACTATTGTACAATTTTTTAGTGAAAAAATCAAGTGTTTTTTCAAATTTTTCCTAAAAATAGGTATAATTAATCAGAAAATTAATTACTTCTTTGTTCTTTCACTTATAATCTTTTCCTGAATTGACTTGGGAACCTCGCTGTAATGCGACGGCTCCATTGTATATTGACCTCTGCCCTGGGTTCCGCTTCTGAGAACCGTTGCGTAACCGAACATTTCCGAAAGCGGAACATCCGCCGTTACCTGCGTTACGCCGCCCGAGCGTACCTCTTGACTCTTTATCATACCGCGTCTTGAACTCAAGTCGCCGATAACGAATCCGAGATAATCGTCCGGAGCTATAACATTTACAAGCATTATAGGCTCTTTCAAAACAGGCTTTGACTTCTGCATAGCTTCCTTGAATGCCATTGAAGCGGCAATCTTGAACGCCATTTCCGAGGAGTCAACCTCGTGATATGAACCGTCGTACAAAGTAGCTTTAAGGTCAACAACGTTATATCCGGCAAGAACACCGTTTAACATTGCGCTTTGAATACCCGCGTCAACAGCCGGAATATATTCCTTGGGAATAGCTCCGCCGACAACCGCGTTTTCAAATACATAACCCTCGCCCTCGGCAAGAGGCTCAAATTTAACGAATACGTGACCGTACTGACCTTTACCGCCCGACTGTCTTGCATACTTATGCTCAACATTTACGGGCTGTCCGAACGCTTCTCTGTATGAAACCTGCGGCTGACCTACGTTTGCCTCAACCTTAAATTCTCTCAAAAGTCTGTCTACGATAATCTCAAGGTGAAGCTCACCCATTCCGGCGATAATTGTCTGACCTGTTTCCTCATCGGTATAGGTCTTGAATGTCGGGTCTTCCTCGGCAAGCTTCGAAAGAGCTATGCCCATCTTTTCCTGACCCGCCTTAGTCTTAGGCTCGATAGCGACACGGATAACCGGCTCGGGGAAGTCCATAGACTCGAGAATTATCGGATGCTTTTCGTCACAAAGAGTTTCACCTGTCGTGGTGTTGGTCAAACCTACACCCGCGGCTATATCACCCGAATATACTATATCAAGGTCTTCTCTGTGATTTGCGTGCATCTGCAAAATTCTGCTCATTCTTTCCTTTTTACCCTTGCAGGAGTTCAAAATATACGAACCCTTTGAAAGAGTACCCGAATATACGCGGAAGAAGCAAATCTTACCGACAAACGGGTCTGTCGCAATCTTAAACGCAAGAGCCGCGAACGGAGCGTCATCCGATGAAGGTCTTTCGTCCTCTTCGCCCGTATCCGGATCAACACCCTTTATATTCGGAATGTCTGTCGGAGCCGGCATATACTCGATAACAGCGTCAAGGAGCATTTGAACACCCTTATTTCTGTACGCCGTTCCGCAAAGAATGGGAACTATTTCGTTTGCGATTGTAGCCTTTCTCAAAGCCTTCTTTAACTCGTTTACCGAAATTTCCTCATCACTTAAGAATTTTTCAAGCAATTCCTCGTCTGTTTCACAAATTGCCTCAACCATTGCCTGACGATATTCCTCGGCTTTTTCTTTCATATCCTCGGGAATATCTTCCTTGTGATACTTTTCACCAAGCTCGTCCTCGTAAATCTCGGCGTCCATATTCATAAGATCTATAATACCTACGAAGCTGTCCTCAGCGCCTATCGGAAGCTGAATCGGAATACCGTTCGCGTGAAGTCTTTCATGAACCATATTTACAACGTTATAGAAATCAGCGCCCATAATATCCATTTTATTAACGAATATCATACGGGGTACCTGATAATCGTCCGCCTGACGCCAAACCGTTTCGGACTGAGGCTCAACTCCGCCCTTTGCGCACATAACCGTTACCGAACCGTCAAGAACTCTCAACGAACGCTGAACTTCAACAGTAAAGTCAACGTGTCCGGGTGTGTCTATTATGTTAATTCTGTGCTTAACTCCGGCATACGGACCTTCCTTCGGCTGCCAGAAACATGTTGTTGCCGCGGATGTGATTGTAATACCGCGCTCCTGCTCCTGTGCCATCCAGTCCATTGTAGCGGCGCCTTCGTGGGTTTCACCGATTTTATGATTAATACCCGTATAATAGAGTATTCTTTCGGTTGTTGTAGTCTTACCGGCATCGATGTGAGCCATTATACCGATATTTCTTGTATTTTGAAGTGAATATTGTCTGCCCAAAATATTATCCTCCTTTCAAATAATTGAAAATATAAACGAATGTTATTAAATAACATCCTCAAAATGTTGTTTTTTATGCAAACAACTAAGATATTCCCATCTGTAATTAGCAAAAGCCTTAATAGCCTCTGCCATTTTATGTTTATCCTCGCGCTTTTTAAC
>JAJPXA010000183.1:2237-3726 GCA_021205715.1 Bacillota bacterium | reverse complement strand
AATATACAATATAGATTATAACATAGAAGTATTGCTTTGTCTATGAATATTTTGTAAACTTTTTGCTCGGGCGCGTCAAAAGGGACTGCCGCAAAAGCGCGCGGCAGTCCCTTTTAAAATGAATGTAACCCTGTTTAATTTTTCAGCTTTTTGCTCATCGGCGCCATTTTCTCTATGCTGTCCCATATAAACGCCGAAGCGTATGACGCGCCGCCGGTGCTTATATCGACGCTTGCCGCGCCGTCTTCGAAATCGGACATATCGGCAAATTTCACCGCCGTGAGTCTGCCGCTGCTGTCATAAACCGCGACGATAAGCTCGCCGTCGCCGCCGCCGAAGTTATCGTTAAATTTCACCGTAACCGCGCCGTCGCCAAGCGATATGCCCGTAATGTCATAGGCGAAGCCGGACGGGGTTCCGACGATATATACGGTTTCGGTGGTGGTGTTGCCGTCTTCGTCGGTTATCGTGACGGTTATTGTCGCGTCGCCGTCGCCTACTACCGTTACGTTACCGTCCTCGTCGACAGTTACTACGCTGTCGTCACTGGTTTCATACTTTACGCTGTCTGTTTCGCCGACTTCCACTCCGAGATTATACTCGGTTCCGACCTCGGATTCATACGGTTCTTCCTCCGTTCCGCTGCCGCTTACGTCCTCGCTCTCGTCCGCAGAGGGAATAGGCGTGGGTGTCGGGGTTACGGTAGGTGTGGCGGTCGCGTCCGCGTCAGCTGTTGCGGTAGGTGTTGCCGTCGCGTCCGCGTCAGCTGTTGCGGTAGGTGTTGCCGTCGCGTCTGCTGTTGCCGTTGCGGTCGCGGTCGGTTCTGCGGTAGGCGTTGCCGTCGGTTCCGCTGTCGGAGTGGGCGACGCGGGGGTCGCTTCAACCACGTTTGACGCGCCGCTCGTGCCGGCGGTGTTTGACGCGAACATCCTGAAATAATACGTCCAACCGTTGGTAAGCCCGCTTATAACCGCGGTTGTGTCAACCTGCGTGGGCGACGCGACGGAGGTGTAATTTTCGCCGTCGCTCGACTGCTGAATAATATATCCCGTAACCGCGCTGCCGCCGTTGCTTTCGGGCGCGGTCCATTTAATGGTGGTTTTGCCGTCCTCGCCGCTCGACGCGCTGACGATGGTCGGCGCCGACGGCGCCACCGCGTTTACCGTAACGGTAACTGCTGCGCCTGTTGCCGCCGCGTAGTTATCCGTCGCCGTAACGGACGACGATATTGTCGCGGTACCGACCGCGCCTACCGTCATTATGCCGTTCTCGTCAACCGACGCCACTTTTTCATTGGTGCTTACATACTGAATCGCGCCGAAGCTCGATGTTATGCCCAAATCAATATTTTCGCTGCCGTAATCGACGCTGTAGCTCGATTTCGGCACGGTTATCGCGTTTGACGCTTGATTTATCGTAAATGTTTTCGACACGCTGCCGCTGTAGTTGCCTTTGAACGTTATATTTACCGTCGCGGTGCCCGCGTTGG
>JAJPXA010000183.1:0-2227 GCA_021205715.1 Bacillota bacterium | reverse complement strand
CTGCCGCTGTAGTTGCCTTTGAACGTTATATTTACCGTCGCGGTGCCCGCGTTGGTGTTGCTTTCATAGGTCAACTCATAGTCCGTGCCCTCTGCAAGCGGGGTTTCGCCGTAGGTCACGGTCGGCTCGGGCGTTATCGCCTCGCCGGTATATGCAGCCGCGGCTATATCGCCCACCGTGACGGTTTCGGCGGTTAATGCCTGCGCCGCTATCGTAAACGTTTTCGACACACTGCCGCTGTAGTTGCCTTTGAACGTTATATTTACCGTCGCGGTGCCCGCGTTGGTGTTGCTTTCATAGGTCAACTCATAGTCCGTGCCCTCTGCAAGCGGGGTTTCGCCGTAGGTCACGGTCGGCTCGGGCGTTATCGGCTCGCCGGTGTATGCGTAGCTATCATCTATGCCGTCTATTTCAACATCCTCATCGGTAAGCGGCAGCGCCGTTATCGTATACGTCACCGTCCGCGTTCCGGTATAGCCGGTGCTGTCGGTATCGGAGGTCACCCAAGACGAGCCTATCATCGTCACGGACGCCGTGCCAGCGTCAACATTGCCCGAGTATAAAAGGGTATAATTTTCGTCCTCCTCAAGAGTTTTGCCGTTATATTTAAGCGTCGGCGCGGGCGTTATCTCCTCGCCGGTGTAAGTGTAGCTTTCCTCTATACCCGTCACCTCCACGCTCGAAAGATTTATCGCCGACGATGCCAGCCAATACACCGTAGCGGTCGACGGAATCTGCGATGTCGTATATGTAAATGAGTTGTAGGATTGATTTATATAAACAGAAGTTAAAGCTGTACAACCGGAAAAAACATAAGCGCCAAGGCTTTCAACACCGCTTCCTATTGTTGCGGTGGTTAATGCTGTGCAATTTTGAAATACGTTGCCGGCGATGCTCGTTACGCTGTCAGGTATTATTATGCTTGTTAAGGCGCTGCATCTCGCAAACGCCGCTTGACTAATACTCGTTACGCTGTCAGATATTGTTAAATTTGTTAAGGAACTGCAATTATGAAAAGCATAACTGCCAATGCTCGTTACGCTGTCAGGTATTATCATACTTGTTAAAGAAGTACAGTTGTAAAATGCCATATCGCCAATGCTCTTTACACTGTCGGGTATTGTTACACTTGTTAAGGAACTACAGCCGTAAAATGCAGAATCGGCAATGTCTGTTATGCTGCCGGGTATTGTTACACTTGTTAAGGAACTACAGCCGTAAAATGCAGAATCGGAAATGCCCGCTACACTGCCGGGTATCGTTATGTTTGCTAAGGAGCTACAGCCGTAAAATACATTGCCGCCAATGCTTGTTACACCGTCGGGTATTGTTATACTTGTTAAGGAGCTGCAGCTGTAAAATGCATATTCATCAACAACCGTAACTGTATCGGGTATGACATACGATTCCAATTCGTTTCCCCCCGGACAAATGATAAGCTCTGTTTTATCTTTATTAAACAAAATACCGTCTTCACTGCTGTAATTTGCATTTTCACTGTCAACATTTATGCTTGTTAAGGAATCGCATAAACAAAAAGCACCATAGCCAATGCTTGTAACTCCGGCATGTATCGTTACTCCCGTAGTTAAACCCATACATTGATAAAATGCACCTTCTCCAATACTGGTAATATTTTCCGGAATGTCTATGCTTTTCAAAGAGGTACACCAGCCAAACATGTAATCACTAATATAGGAAAGTCCGCTGCCTATAGTTACTCTTGTTAAAGAAGTACAATCTTCAAAAGCACTGATTCCAACTGTAGTTACGCTGTCGGGTATATCTATGCTTGTTAAGGATTCGCATTCATCAAATACATCATCTCCTATTGTCGTTACGCTATTGGGGATTATTATACTTGTTAAGGAAGTACAGCAATAAAAAGCCCAGTCTTCGATTGTCGTAACATTGTTTCCAATCGTTACGTCAGTTAAATCATAACAAACTTCAAAAGCACTGATTCCAACTGTAGTTACGCTGTCGGGTATCACAACGCTTGTTAAAGCGTCACACTCATAAAACGCGTAACTTCCGATACGCGTGATTCCTTCGCTGATGTTTAATGTTGTAATAGAAGTCACATAGTCATACCACGGCATAGTATTGTAACCGTAGTCGTACATTTCCCCCGTGCCGGATATGGTGAGCGTTGTGCCGTCGTCGGATATAGTCCACGTTACGCTGTCGCCGCATGAGCCGCTTGTTTCGGCGGCGCCGACTCCGG
>JAJPXA010000171.1 GCA_021205715.1 Bacillota bacterium | reverse complement strand
GCATATTATATGTTGACAACCGCGCGCGGGTGAATTAAAATCTAATAGTGATTTTCGGATGTGAAATCAAATTTTTATACGGAGTTTATATAGAGGAAGATATAATTATGCTTGAATGGGCAAAAAGTATTTCAGAGAAAATAAAAACGAATACCAAAGCGCTTTGCGGCAATACCGCCGCGCGCGCGCGCCGCGTTAAATTTTTCGTAAGCGGCGTTATACATAATCCGCCTACGCGAAGCGATATTCTCGCTTGGCTGAAAAAGGCAAAAACGGCTGTTGTTTCAAATCCGAGGAAATATATACCCGCCGCGAAAACGGCGGCTTATTTTGCGTTGCTCGCGGCGGTTGTGACGGCGATATTGCTTGCCGCCGCCGATATAAACAGGACGGGATTTGCCGACGCGTCGGACGATTCGACCGTTATCCCGAGATATGTAAGCTTCCTTTCGGAGAAGCAGGGCGTGAATATCGAGCTTAATTGGACGGACGGCGTTGCCGAGCTGGTTGACGGCAAGGCGGAGATGAAGCTTCGCGCGACTGTCACGCCGTCGTTTTTGAATGATTTGCAAATCAATTGGGAATCCTCCGATGAGGAAATCGCATCTGTTGACAATGACGGAAACGTTAAAGCAACAAAGGTGGGAACGGTTTATATAACCGCGTCGATTATGGACGGAAAATACAGTGAAACGGCGGAGCTTACGGTAATACAGCCGATAACCGGTCTGTTTATGAACACATCGAACGTCACGCTTTACGCGGGCGGCAGCGGTCAAAATTTAAAGGTGAGCATTTTTCCCGAGGACGCGACGGAAACCGAACTTGTGTGGGAATCCGCCGACACGGATGTCGCGACGGTATCGTCAAGCGGCAGAGTAAAGCCCGTGGGCGCGGGAATGACGGAGGTTACAGCCTCGACAAAGGACGGAAAATACAGCTGCAAGAGCTTTATAACCGTCGTGAATTACTCCGTTCAGGTAAGCGAGGTAAGCATTAAAAACGAGGACAGCGAATTGCGCGTCGGCGATTCCCTGAGCCTTGTCGCGTCGGTAAGCCCGTATAACGCGAAAAACAAGACTCTTATTTGGTCGACAAGCGACGAGTCGGTCGCGACCGTAAGCCAAACCGGACGCGTCAAAGCCGTCGGCGAGGGCGGTGTCACAATTACGGCGCAGTCGGTAAACGGCGTGAAAACATCAATCGAGCTTACCGTTTTGCCGTCCGAGGGTCAGAGTGAGTTTGACTTAAACGATTACAGCACCGAAGCGGCTGTCGTAGGCTCCGGCAGTGTTACATACACTCCGTATTCGATAACGCTTCCGGGTATGGTTCAGATACAAACGGGACTTTCTCCGGCATCCAAGATTTGGAGAAACGGCGGCTATCAGACCGCCACGGAGGCAGAGATTGCCGAATATATAAATCCGGCAAATTACTGCGATGATGTCTATAAGTATCAATTCCTCGACCTGTCCGCGACCAACGGAATATCGGTTGAGGCGCTTAACGAGTATCTTGCGGATAAGGGCGTGCTTGCGGGTATGGGCGAGGCGTTTAAGACCGCGGCGCAGAGATATAACATAAGCGAGATATACCTTGTCGCGCACGCGGCGCTTGAAACCGGCAACGGAACATCGCAGCTTTCCACGGGTGTCGCGGTGAACGGAACGACTGTTTATAATGTGTACGGAATCGGAGCGTATGACGACAGCGCCGTGTCCTCCGGCTCGCAGAGAGCGTACAGCGAGGGCTGGACGTCGGTAGAGGAGGCTATTATAGGCGGCGCCGAATGGATAAGCGAAAATTATATAAACAGCACCTTCGGCAGACAAAACACGCTTTACAAGATGCTTTGGAATCCCGATAACCCCGGACAGCATCAGTACGCGACGGATATAACGTGGGCGGTTAAGCAGTCGGAGAGTATGGCGAAGATTTTCGAGCAATTCCCCGATGCCGAGCTTTCATACAACATTCCCGTCTACAGCGGACAAACCGCGCCGGAGCTTGGAAATTAGCACCCGCTAACGCTGCGCTATGCGCACTATTACGGACAGCAGCGAGCGCAGTCCGAGCAGGATAAGCATAATTCCGCCGATTACGTCCGCGCGCTCAAGCTTTGGAATTTTGGCGTTCGCGCCAATGATAACGCCGCTGTAGGAAAACGCGAACGCCGTTACGCCTATAACCGCGGACGAAAATAAAATCGGCGCCTCCGCGGCGCCGAGGGTTATTCCGGCGGCAAGCGCGTCTATGCTTGTGGCGAAGGCGAGAAGTAGAAGCGAGGGAAGCGAGAATGCGTTTTTGGGTATTTCGTCTTCTTTCGTTTTTTCGATAATCATACGCGCGCCCAAAAAAACAAGTATGACAAACACGATAAAATCGCTGTATTTATTCGCGAAATCGACGAAAAACAGCGTCGCGCCGCTGCCGATAACGGGCATTATAAATTGAAACAAGCCGAAAAAGAACGCCATTTTAAAAGCGTCCGCGCAGCCGGCGGTTCTTTTACCGAGTCCCGACGCGAGAGCGACGGAAAACGCGTCCATAGACAGCGCCGCAGCAAGGAAAACAATCTCAAACAAAGTCATATAAATCACCCATATAATTTATATGCGCCTTGTTTTTAAAGATACATAAAAAACGTGCAAAAAAGCCATTTCGCTTTAAGCGAAACGGCTTTTTCAGCGCCTGTTATTTTATCGGCGTTTTTATTCCACTGTGTAAATCCAACCCTCGGGAGCTTCGATTCTGCCCATCTGAATACCTGTTAACGTATCGTAGAGCTTTTGAAATGTCGCGCCCATCTTTTCCATACCGCTCGGGAAGCAGATTTCCTTGCCGTGATCGACAATCTTGCCTACCGGCGAGATAACCGCCGCCGTGCCGCAGAGTCCGCATTCGGCGAAATCCTTAAGCTCGTCGAGATATACCTCTCTTTCCTCGGTTTCAAGACCGAGGTATTCCTTCGCGACATATATAAGCGAGCGTCTTGTTATCGACGGAAGAATGCTGTCGGATTTGGGTGTTACAACCTTGCCGTCCTTTGTTATGAACAGGAAATTCGCGCCGCCGGTTTCCTCAACCTTTGTTCTTGACGCCGGGTCGAGATACAAATTCTCGTCATAGCCCTCCTCGTGCGCCGTTACAATCGCGTGCAGGCTCATAGCGTAGTTAAGACCCGCTTTGATGTTGCCCGTGCCGTGAGGTGCCGCGCGGTCGAAATCCGACACCTTAATCGTTATCGGCTTAGCGCCGCCCTTAAAGTAGGGGCCTACCGGAGTTGTGAAAACTCTGAACTGGTATTCGCTTGCCGGCTTAACGCCGATTACGGGGTTAATTCCGAACATATACGGGCGGATATAGAGCGTCGCGCCGCTGCCGTAGGGGGGAACATACGCCTCGTTCGCTTTAACCGTCTTTAAAACCGCGTCAACAAATTTATCCTCCGGGTATACCGGCATTTCCATTCTCTCGGCGGAGCTTATAAGCCGCTGAGCGTTTAAGTTGGGGCGGAACAAAACTATTTTGCCGTTCTCGGCGGTATACGCCTTGAGTCCCTCGAAAATCGTCTGCGCGTACTGCAAAACACCCGCGCACTCGCTCATCGTTATCATATCGTCCTCTATAAGCGCGCCCTCGTCCCATGCGCCGTCTTTATATGTAGAAACAAATCGCTTGTCGGTCTTCATATAACCGAAACCGATATTTTGCCAATCAATATTTTTCTTTTCCATTTGCCAAAAACTCCTTTAT
>JAJPXA010000180.1 GCA_021205715.1 Bacillota bacterium | reverse complement strand
TCCAAAATATATCCAAAAAACTGCGGCAAAGCCATAATCTGACCGAAAAACGGCTTTCCGTAATCAAACTCGCCGTTTAAAACGTTTTCGATTTTGCCCTTGTCGCAAAGCGACAATATAGGCGCGTTCGGGTCGGAAATCACTTCTCGGACGAGCTTTTTCACCGCTTCCTCGTAATGGGGATTGTGTGTTTTCGGGTACGGGCTTTTCCTGCGCATCCGCACATCCTCGGGCAAAATGCCTTTTGCCGCTTCGCGCAGCACGTTTTTCGACACGTTATCCTTGTTTTTCATTTCCCACGGGATGTTCCATACATACTCGACTATATTATGGTCGCAGAACGGCACTCGTACCTCAAGTCCGCTTGCCATACTCATTCTGTCCTTGCGGTCAAGCAGATTTGTCATAAACCAATTTATGTTTAAATATGAGATTTCGCGTCTGCGCTTTTCCTCCGCGCTGTCGCCTTCAAACGCGGGAACCTCCGCTACAGACTCATCGTATCTCATACGCGCGTATTCGGTGAGGTTCAGCGTTTCGGCAACGCTGTCCTTTAAAATGCTTTCACGAAGCGTCTGGTCGTAGCACCACGGGAACGCGGGAGTTTCAAACGCTTTTTTGTCCCTGAACCACGGGTATCCGCCGAAAATTTCATCCGAGCATTCGCCCGAAAGCACCACGGTGTGGCGCTTTTTTACCTCACGGCAATAATACAGAAGCGACGCGTCGACATCCGCCATTCCGGGCAAATCCTTTGCCGTGAGCGCTTCCTCCAAAAGCTCCGTCAGCATACGCGTGGGGCAGGTCAGATATGTGTGGTCGGTTTTAAACTCATCCGCCATACGCGGCACCCAAGCGCTGTCGGGATCCGGTTGAAACGCGGACGCTTTGAAGTATTTGCCGTTATCCTCGTAATCAAAGGAATAGGTCGAGAGCGTTTTGCCCTGCTTTTTCATCTCGTTCGCCGCGACCGCGGTTATAATGCTTGAGTCAAGTCCGCCCGACAAAAACGTCGCTATCGGGACGTCCGACACAAGCTGGCGCTTTATGGCGTCCGTAACCAAAAAGCGCGTTTTTTCTATTGTGTCGTCATAGCTGTCGGTATGGGCGCGGCTTTTAAGCTCCCAGTATTTCCCTATTGCCGTGCCGCCGCGTCCGACCGTCATATACCGTCCCGGGCGCAACTCCTTTATGCCGTAAAAAACGCCCTCGCCCTGCGTGCGCGCCGGACTCATCGCGAACAGCTCGCAAAGACCTGTTTTGTCGAGCTTCGGCGTGATGCCCGGATATTCGAACAGCGCTTTTATTTCCGACGCGAAAACAAACGCGCCGTCGAAAACGGTATAAAACAGCGGCTTTACGCCGAATCGGTCGCGGCATAAAAACACCTCCTGCCTCATCGAGTCCCACACAGCGAACGCGAAAATGCCGTTAAGCATTTCGGCGCATCTCTTGCCGTAATGAATATAGGCGTAAAGCAGAACCTCCGTATCGGAGGAGGTTGTAAAAATATAGCCGTATTTTTTTAAATTTGAGCGAATTTCCTCCGTGTTGTACAGCTCGCCGTTATATGTAATAACAAAGTCATAGCCCTGAACCGTCTTTTTCATCGGCTGTTTGCCGCCGTCGATGTCGATTACCGCCAGGCGCGCGTGTGAAAATGCCGCGTGCTCTCCGACAAACACCCCGTCCCCGTCGGGACCTCTGTGACGTATCGACCTTGCCATATTCCGCGCCGTTATGCCGTGCCGCTCCTTGTTTTTAAAAAAATTATCCTTGAAATTTATAAATCCGCATATTCCGCACATTATAGCACCTCCATACAATATTGCCCCGCCGCGCGGGCATCCGCTCTCAGCCGCGGGAATGCAATTTAATATTACATTATATGAAGAATATGTAAAATGAGTGACAGATTTAAATATTTTGTCAAAAAGCGGCGCCGGCGCTTTGCGGGAACAAATAAAAAAAGAGGTTCCTACAGAACAAGTAGAAGCAAAGCATTGCAGTCTGTTTCTTACCTTTATCGCAAGAACATCATCGAAAGCAATGTTTTTGCTCTGTAAACAACCTCTTTATTTGCTTTTTTATTACGCTTTATTTAGCGTAATCCGTCGCTCTCGTTTCACGGATAAGACTAAGCTTAATCTGTCCGGGATATTCAAGCTCCGATTCGATGCGTTTTACAATATCCTTGGCTATGATAACCATAGAGTCGTCGTTTACGACCTCGGGTTTTACCATAATTCGGATTTCGCGTCCGGCTTGTATGGCGAATGACTTGTCTACGCCGTCAAAGCTGTTTGCGATATCCTCAAGCTTTTGCAAACGCTGGATGTAGGTTTCCAAATTCTCCCGTCTTGCGCCCGGACGAGCTGCCGAAATCGCGTCGGCGGCTTGTATCAGAACGGCTACGATTGAATGAGCCTCTACATCGCCGTGATGTGCCATTATGGCGTGAATTACCTCTTTATTTTCATGATATCTCTTTGCGATATCGGCTCCGATGGTAACGTGCGAGCCTTCAATTTCGTGGTCAACAGCCTTGCCTATATCGTGCAGCAAACCGGCGCGTTTTGCGAGCGTTACATCCGCTCCCAGCTCCGCCGCCATAACGCCGGCAAGGTTAGAAACCTCAATTGAATGTTGTAATACGTTTTGTCCGTAGGATGTGCGGTACTTCATCTTACCCAAAAGCTTTATAAGCTCGGGGTGCAGACCGTGGACGTTGGTCGCGTAAGTGGCGTTTTCGCCCTCCTGCTTGATGATGCCGTCGACTTCCTTACGTGATTTCTCAACAGCCTCCTCGATTCTCGCCGGATGGATTCTGCCGTCCGTGATAAGTTTTTCAAGAGCCAGTCTTGCAACCTCACGTCTGATAGGATCAAAGCTCGAAACGATTACAGCCTCGGGAGTATCGTCGATTATAAGGTCGACTCCCGTGAGAGTTTCGAGGGTTCTTATATTTCTGCCCTCTCTTCCGATGATGCGTCCCTTCATATCATCGTTCGGAAGATTTACAACAGAAACCGTGGTTTCCGCAACGTGATCCGCGGCAACCTTTTGAATAGACATTGCCACGATTTCCTTTGCGGTTCTTTCCGCGTTTTCTTTTGCTTCTTGCTCAATTTCTTTAACCATTTTAGCAGCATCCCGACGTGTCCGCGCTTCGATGTCTTTTAAAATCAACGCGCGCGCGTCCTCGTGGGTGAGTTCCGAAATTCTTTCAAGCTCCGCAAGCTGCTTTGCTTTGATTTCGTTGACTTCCTTTTCCTGAGAATCGAGTTTTTTAAGCTGCTTGTTAAGCTGCTGATCCTTTCTCTCAAGAGTGTCTGCCTTTTTGTCTAAATTTTCTTCTTTTTGATTCAGTCTGCGTTCTTGACGCGACAGTTCATTTCTGCGTTCTTTGATTTCATTGTCCAAATCCGCGCGGAGTTTGTGGTTTTCCTCCTTTGCCTCAAGTAAAAGCTCGCGTTTCTTGTCGGCGCCCGCCTTTTGAGCTTGAGCGACAATATCCTTTGCTTTTTCCTCGGCGCTGCCGAATAAGGCTTCGGCGGTTTTCTTTCTTCGCGCGATTCCGAGCGAAATTCCAATTCCCGCTCCGACTCCGATACCGACAATTAACGCTATAATTATCAGTATAATCGATTGTGTTGTTCCTATAATAACACACCCCCATATTCAGTATTTACCCGAAACCTGCAAAGGGGGCGGACTTTAAAATGAAAGTCCTACAAGATGCCGTCTAAGAGTCGTATTAAGTTTTGTAAATACGATACTTAAACGGCGCGGGACAAATGCCGGGTGCAGGT
>JAJPXA010000004.1 GCA_021205715.1 Bacillota bacterium | reverse complement strand
GAGCCGTATATATCGGTCAATATTTTCGCGTCCGATATTAAATCCTTTATCCTATCCGAAACGCAGAAATAATCTATTCTCCATCCGGCGTTGTTCTCACGCGCGCGGCGCATATACGACCACCACGAGTACACCTCGGCGGTGTCGGGATAAAGGAAGCGGAATGTGTCGGTAAAGCCCGCGCTCAAAAGCTCGGTGAACTTGCCGCGTTCCTCATCCGTAAATCCCGCGTTTTTGTGATTGGTTGACGGGTTTTTCAGATCAATCTCCTTATGCGCGACGTTTAAATCGCCGCAGAACACCACCGGCTTTTTCTTATCGAGCGCCGAAAGGTACTCGCGAAACGCGTCCTCCCATACCATTCTGTAATCCAGCCGCTCAAGCCCGCGCTTTGAATTGGGCGTATAGCAGGTCACGAAGAAAAATTTCTCAAATTCAAGGGTTATTATTCTGCCCTCTTTATCGTGCTCTTCTATGCCCATCCCGCGGCTTACGCTTATCGGCTCGTCTTTGGTGAAAACCGCCGTGCCGCTGTAGCCTTTCTTTTCCGCGTAATTCCAATAGCAATGATACCCTTCGGGCGCAAAATCAATCTGTCCCTCCTGCAATTTCGTTTCCTGAACGCAGAAAATATCCGCGCCGACAGCGTCGAAAAACTCGCCGAATCCCTTTGTGACGCACGCCCTTAAGCCGTTTACGTTCCAAGATATAAATTTTTTCATATGAACTCTCCGATTTTAAATATTTCTTATTCTGAACCAATACTGCCCGTCCGCCTTTTGAAACGCGTACTGCAAACCGTTATATCCGCCGATTACCTCTTCGCCGCCGTAGTATGCCTCATAGTAAAAATCGGCTATAAGGTCGTCCGCATGGTCAAATTCAACCGTGTCGTCGCACGCCATCATCATATATACCATATAATCATAGGTCGCAAGCGACGGCTCGAATATGCCTATGCTTTCCACCTCTATCTCGGACACCTTGCCGCCGTCAAGCGTTCCGCTCACATACACTCCGTCGTCGGCGGTTAAGATTGTGAATGTGTTGTCCGGCCCTATTTTCACCTCGCTGAGTCTGAAATTGGTATCCGACGCGGCTTTATTGAAGCTCTCGGCGATTTCGCTCGGCGTCATATCTATAGCGGTTTTTTCGGTACTGCCGCATCCTGCCGAAAACATCAATAAAACGCAAGCAGTAAACATCGCAAATATTCTTTTTGTCATAAATCTGTACCTCTTAAAATTATTCGGCTTTCGCTTAATTCAAGTATATCATACGCGCCATAAAATTTCAAGCCTCAACCCGCGTTTTGAGAAGCTAAAAATAAAGAGCCGACGCGTCTGTCGGCGCGGCAGCCCCTTGTATTTATTGCTTTTGCAAAGCGTTCTTTATTCTTCCGTCGGGATCCTTAATGAAGAGAACCGCGAGCCATATAACAAGTCCGAGCGCGACAACCGACAGTCCGAGATATGTATCGTTAAGCATATCCGCCGCCGCAGGAGTAAAATACTCCGCGCCAAGCTCGATATACTCCGCAACCGCATCAACGAGCCACATAAGCGACGCGCCCCAATACATAAGGCATAACGTTCCCAACTTCATATTGCTCTGCGGACGGACATACCAAATAATTGTTGATACCGCCGCCGCAAACACGGTAATAAGCAAGGTCATTGTTTTTTCACTCCCTGAACCGCAATCGCGGGTCTTTTCTCAATCATTTCCGAAACCTTGACCATACCGATCCATACAGCCGTCACAAGAACCGCCATACCGACTCCGCTCGTTGCCATTTCACCGAGCATTTCAGCCGCGTCTGCGGGATTTGCCGCGTTTGTAAGGAATGGGAACCACGGCGTAACCTCGCCGTGCCAAATATGCTCAAAAGCAAGAAGCGCGCTTCCGCCCCAAAGCATATTATTGAGCCATCCGAGCTTTTTTATAAACGGGTGACGCGCCGCGCCGTCCGCGCTCATCACCTTTTTCTTCGTATTTTTCTTAACAACAGAGGTAACAATCGCCTCCGCCGCAGGTACCACAAAACAAGCCATAATAATCCTCCTATCAAAAGTTGTATACATTTTATATGCGTATTTATATAAGCATTATAACATATATTTCTTTTTGTGTCAAATTTTATGTGTAATTTTTATCCCTCAAATACCGCCGCGACATCCTCAAGATACTTTCTTACAGGCAAATTCTGCGGACAGTGTCCCTCGCATTTGCCGCATTTTATGCAGTCCGACGCCTTGCCGAATTTCTGCGTCTGACGCGCGTAGCTCGCCTTTGCGATAGGCTCCTGACCCTTGCCGTGCTTGGATATATCGTTAATCAGCTTAAAATAATCGGGTATTGCGATTTTTTTCGGGCAGTCGTCAACGCAGTATCGGCAAGCGGTGCAGGCAATTTTTTCCTTTGACTTTATTATCTCCGCCGCCTTTAAAACGAGCTTTACCTCATCGTCGTTAAGCGGCTTAAAGTCCCTCATATACGATATGTTGTCCTCCGCCTGCGCGTCATTGCTCATACCGCTCAAAACCATCGCGACATTGTCCAAGGACGCCGCAAAGCGTATCGCCCACGACGTGGTCGACATAGACGGATCCGCGGAATTAAGCATTTCCTTAACGTCGTCCGTGACATTGGCAAGCACTCCGCCTTTTACCGGCTCCATAACGATAACCGGCTTATTATGCTTTACGCATACCTCGTAGCATTTTCTCGACTGAACCTTTTCATCCTCCCAATCGATATAGTTAAGCTGAAGCTGAACATACTCGACCTCGGGATGCTCGGTTAAAATTTTATCCAAAAAATCCGCGGTATCGTGGAACGAGAAGCCTATATGCTTAATCTTTCCCTCCGCCTTTTTTTGAGCCGCAAACTCAAACGCGCCGAAGCTCTCCGCTTTCGCGTAAGGCTCCTTCGCCATCGCGTGGAGCAGATAGTAGTCGAAGTATTCCACTCCGCACCGCTCAAGCTGCGCGTCAAAAAACGCGGGAATGTCCTCCTTTTTGTCTATCATAAACAGCGACAGCTTATTTGTTATCGTAAACGCGTCGCGCGGATAATGCTTTACCACACATTCGCGCAGCGCGATTTCGCTGTTGCCGCGGTTATGATACGGCGCGGCGGTATCGTAATATGTAAATCCCGCGTCCATAAATTTGTCGACCATTTTGCATACCGCCGCCTGATCTACGGAGCCGCTGTCCGCAGAATCCGTCAGCGGCAGCCGCATAAATCCGAACCCTAATTTTTTCTTTCCCATTGCTTCCATTTTATAGTCCTCCTTTTTTGTTTCACAAATTTCAGCCGCCGTATTCGGCTATATACGGCAGGTTGCGGTATTTTTCGCCGCAGTCCAAGCCGTAGCCTATGACAAAATAATCCGGAACGGTAAAAAGCGTCATATCCGCTTTGAAATCGGTTTCGCGGCGGCTCGGCTTATCCAAAAGCGCGAGCGTCCAAAGCGAGCGCGGGCCGCGCGAGCGCAAAATCTCCGTAATCGCGCCGAGCGTTCTTCCGGTGTCTATTATGTCCTCGACAATAACCACGTTATATCCGCTTATGTCCCTGTCCAAATCCATTGTTATTTTAACACTGCCGCTTGATTGCGTGCCGCCGTAATAGCTTTCGGCTTTCATAAATCCCACCTCGCACGGTACGGTTACCGCGCGGCAGACATCCGCCAAAAACACAAACGCGCCCTTTAAAATGCTCACAAGCAATATCGGATGCCCGTCATATCGGCTGTCAATCGCCTTTCCCGCGCGCTTTACAGCCGAGGCGATTTCCTCCTCTGTTATAAGTACGCGCTTTATCTTG
>JAJPXA010000189.1 GCA_021205715.1 Bacillota bacterium | reverse complement strand
GAGGAGCGGTTTAATTTGCTGGACGCGAAAATAAGCGATCCCGAAATTATAGCCGACCAATCGGCTTGGAGAAAATATTGCAAGGAGCACGCGGATTTGCAGCCGATAATCGACAAGTACCGCGAATTGAAAAGCGCGGCGCGGACAATTGACGACGACAAGGAGATGCTCGCCGATACGCAGGACAAGGAATTTGAGAAAATGATAAAGGCGGAAATGAGCGAGGCGCAGAAAACCGTGAAAGCCGCCGAGGAGGAGCTGAAAATTTTGCTTCTTCCGAAGGATCCCAACGACGACAAGAACGTAATTATAGAAATACGCGGCGGCACGGGCGGGGAGGAGGCCGCGCTTTTTGCGGCGGATTTGCTTAGGATGTACTCGATGTACGCGGAAGCGAAGCATTGGAAAATCGATATAATGAACTCCAACGCAACCGACATCGGCGGCTACAAGGAGGTTTCGTTCTCCGTCGAGGGGCACGGCGCGTACAGCCGGTTTAAGTTTGAAAGCGGCGTCCACCGCGTTCAGCGCGTTCCGGAAACGGAATCGCAGGGGCGGGTTCACACCTCGGCGGTGACTGTCGCGGTTCTTCCCGAGGTCGAGGAGGTCGAGGTTGAAATAAACCAGAATGATTTGAGGGTCGATGTGTTCCGCGCGAGCGGCCCCGGGGGTCAGTGCGTAAACACGACCGATTCGGCGGTGCGCATTACGCATATTCCCACGGGAATTGTGGTTTCGTGTCAGGACGAAAAATCACAGCTTAAAAATAAGGAAAAGGCGATGAAAATATTGCGCTCGCGTATTTACGAGCGGCTTGAGGCGGAGAGAAGCAAGGAAATTTCCGACGCGCGCAGGTCGCAGGTCGGCACGGGCGACCGCTCGGAGAGAATCAGAACGTATAATTTCCCGCAGAGCCGCGTGACGGATCACAGAATAAATCTCACGCTTTACAAGCTCGAGCAGATATTAAACGGCGATCTTGATGAGATTATAGACGCGCTGATAACAGCCGATCAAGCCGCGAAGCTCGCAGGCTGACGTTTTGATAAAAAGTCACGAATACGGTTAAAAAATCCCCCGTCGTAAGGCGGGGGATTTTTACGTGAATTTTTATCGTTTTATTGCCGATTTCAGTGTTTTTAAAAGCTGTATTACAACAAATGAAGCGAGGGCAAGGGCGTATACCGCGATAAGCTCCGTCCACATCAGCGGCGTTACGGCGAATATGCCTTGCAGCGGCGGTATCAGAAGCACCGCGTTAAGAAGCACAAAGCCTATTAAAAACGCGCCTATCATACTCTTGTTGTTCCACATTGTTTTCGTAAACCACACCGGCTTGTCCGATTTGCAGTTAAAGCCGTGGACAAGGCGCGTCAGGCACAGCGTCGCGAACGCCATTGTGCTTGCAGTGTCCGAGCCGCGCGTATATCCGATATAAAACGCCGCTATTGTCGCGATGCCTATGAGAAGTCCCTCGATACCTATGTTTGAAAGCACCTTTTTCGTCAGAATCGATTGATTTTTCGGCCGCGGCTTTTCGCGCATAACGTCGGAGCTGTGCGGCTCGACACCGAGCGCGATTGCGGGGAGGCTGTCGGTCAGGAGGTTTATAAACAGCAGATGAACCGCCTTAAACGGCACCGGAAGCGCCAAAACAGACGCGTAAAGCACCGCCAAAATCGCCGCCGCGTTGCCGGACAAGAGGAATTGTATAGCTCGTTGTATGTTTCTGTAAAGGTTGCGCCCGTTTTCGATCGCCTTTACGATTGTCGCGAAATTGTCGTCGGTCAGTACCATTGCCGCCGCGTCCTTTGCGACCTCGCTTCCGGTTATGCCCATCGCGACGCCTATATCCGCCTGCTTTAGCGCGGGCGCGTCGTTTACTCCGTCGCCGGTCATCGAAACGATATACCCGCGCCGCTGCCACGCGCTTACTATTCTTATTTTATGCTCCGGCGAAACTCGCGCGTATACCGCGACATCCGCTACGAACTCGTCAAGCTCATCGTCCGAAAGAGCTTCTATCTCGGCGCCCTCTACCGAGCGTCTGCCGTCGTCCAATATGCCTATCTGCTTCGCTATCGCGGACGCGGTTACAAGGTGGTCGCCGGTTATCATAATCGGCATAATGCCGGCGGATTTGCATTTTGCGACCGCCTCGGCACTTTCCTCGCGCGGGGGATCCTGCATAGCGATAAGTCCGAGCAGGATATAGCCGTTTTCATCGTCAACCACGACGTCGGGTGTCGGAACGTCTTTTTCGCACACCGCGAGAACGCGCAGACCCATTTTTGAAAACCGCATATTAACATCCTGCAAATCGCGCAGGTCGTCCTCGGTAAAGGCGCGCTTGCCGCTCATCGTTTTGACCTCGTTAATACGCTCGGAAAGCACGTCTACCGCGCCCTTGGTGAGCATTTTGTAATTGCCGCCGATTTTATGAACCGTACTCATCAGCTTTCTGTCGGAGTCAAACGGGATTTCGCCAAGACGCGGATATTTTTCGCGCAATTCCTCGCTCGGGAGTCCGTGCTTTTTCGAGAAATCTACAAGCGCTATCTCCGTCGGGTCGCCTATCTCTTGACCGTCCTTGTGTATCGAGTCGTTGCACAGCGCGCCGTCGATTATAAGCTGCGCCTCGCGCGGGTTTATCGTGTCGTTCTTGTCGATTATTCTGCCGTCAAAGTATATTTTCTGCACCGTCATTTTATTTTGCGTGAGCGTGCCGGTTTTGTCGGAGCAGATTATCGAAACGCTTCCCAATCCCTCGACCGCTTGGAGCTTGCGGATAATCGCGTTTTCCTTAGCGAGCTTTTGCGTGCCGACCGAGAGAACAATTGTGACAATGGAGCTTAGCGCTTCGGGTATCGCCGCGACCGCGAGCGCCACGGCGAATACGAACGCGTCCGAAAACGCGCCGAGCGTTACGGCGCCGTCCGTTTGGAGAAGCTCGAGTCCCAAAATCACTATACATATGCCGATTATGATAAACGACAGCTTTTTGCCGAAATCGTCAAGGCTTTCCTGCAAGGGGGTTTTCTTTTCCTGCGTGCTTTTCAGGAGCTTCGCTATTTTGCCTATTTCCGTTTCCATTCCGACGGCGGTGACGACCATTTTCGCTCGTCCGTAGGTGACAAAGCTCCCCGAATACAGCATATTGACTCTGTCGCCGAGCGGCTTTTCGCCGTCAAGCACGGTTTCCTGCTTTTCGGCCGGCTCGCTTTCGCCGGTCATCGCGCTTTCGTCGACCTTTAACGACGCGTTTTCGATTATGCGCCCGTCCGCACAGACGTAATCGCCCGCCTCGAGGACTACGATGTCGCCCGGAGTGACCTCCGCGCCGGGGATTACGCGTACCTCGCCGTCACGGATAACCTTAGCCGTAGGCGCGGACATTTCTTTGAGGGAATTTAGCGATTGCTCGGCTTTGAGGTTCTGCACCGTTCCCAAAACCGCGTTTATCGTGATAACGACGAAAATAACAATCGCGCTTTCCGCGTCGCCCAAAATTCCGGATATAATTGCGGCGATGATAAGTATTATCACGAGGAAGTCCTTGTACTGCTCCAAAAACAGTATAAACGGATTTTTTTTCTTGCCCTCGGCAAGCTCGTTTTTGCCGTATTTGCGCCGGTTTTCCGCAGCTTGGCTTTGCGAGAGTCCGCTTTCGCTTGTCCCAAGCTCTTTCATTACATCCTCTTTTTTCATTTGATACGGATTCATAATACCACTTCTCCTTACAGTAAAATAACGTTTTCTGCGATAAAAAAAGCAACACTTCTATCGCAGATTTTCTGCAATAAAAGTCTTGCTTCTCAGAATATGATACGGATTGAGAA
>JAJPXA010000201.1 GCA_021205715.1 Bacillota bacterium | reverse complement strand
ATTTTGGATATGGCAAAAGGTAATATTTCTGTGGATTCGGAAAATCTGTTTCCGATTATTAAAAAATGGCTTTATTCGGACAAAGACATCTTTTTGAGAGAGCTTGTTTCAAACGCGTGCGACGCGGTAACAAAGCTGAAAAAGCTTGTCGCCATGGGCGACGCCTCGGTTGGCGAAAACGAAAAATACGAAGTCGGAGTGTCAATTTTTAAAGACGCGAAAAAGCTGGTTATAAGCGACAACGGCATCGGAATGACCGCGGAGGAAATTGACAAATACATTAATCAAATCGCGTTTTCGGGCGCGTCGGATTTCCTGACGAAATACAAGGACGCGGACAAGGCGGAGGACTCGCAGATTATCGGTCACTTCGGACTCGGTTTTTACAGCGCGTTTATGGTTGCCGACAGTGTTGAGATTGACTCGCTTTCGTACCAAGACGGCGCCAAAGCGGCAAAATGGACGTGCGACGGCAGTATGGAATACGATATGACCGACGGCGAGAGAGAAACGCGCGGCACCACGATAACTCTTAATATAGCCGAGGATTCGGAGGAGTTTTTGGATGAGTATAAAATACGCGAAATACTGCATAAATACTGCGCTTTTCTGCCTACCGAAATTTATCTCGAGGTCGCCGGAAAAGAGCCGGAAAAGGACGAGGACGGCAACGAAATCGAGCCGAAGCCTATAAACAACACAACTCCGCTGTGGATGAAAAAGCCGTCGGAATGTACCGACGAGGAATACAAGGAATTTTACAGAGATGTATTTATGGATTTCAACGAGCCGCTGTTTTGGATACACTTAAACGTTGATTATCCGTTCAATTTAAAGGGAATTTTGTATTTCCCCAAGCTCAACCACGAGTTCGCGGGCGTCGAGGGACAGGTAAAGCTGTACAACAATCAGGTGTTTGTTGCCGACAACGTAAAAGAGGTAATACCGGAATTTCTTCTGCTCCTAAAGGGCGTTGTGGACTGCCCCGACCTGCCGCTTAACGTATCGCGCAGCTTCTTGCAAAACGACGGATATGTCAAAAAAATTTCGTCGCATATCACCAAAAAGGTCGCGGACAAGCTCAAAAGCATATACACGGACGACCGCGAAAGCTACGAAAAATATTGGTCGGATATCGATATATTCATTAAATACGGCTGCATACGCGATGAAAAGTTTTACGACAAGGTAAAGGATATAATCATATACAAGGACATAAACGGAAAATATATAAATCTTGACGAATATCTTGGTGGGGACAGGAAAACCGTATATTATGTTTCGGATGAAAGACAGCAGTCGCAGTATATCAAAATGTTCAAGGAACAGGGGTTAAACGCTGTTATTATGCCGAGCGCAATGGACACGCATTTTGTAAGCTTCATCGAGGGCAAAACGGCGCAGGACGGTATAAAGTTCCAAAGAATAGACTCGGCAATCGACAACGCAATAGGGGACAGTCCTGCCGACGAGGGTAAGGAAACCGACGAAAACAAGTCGTTAATCGAAAAATTTAAAAACGAAATAAACAACGAAAATCTTAAGATAGAGGTTCGCGCGCTTAAAAACGCCGACATACCCGCAATCCTGCTTTTGGGCGAGCAGTCAAGACGTATGCAGGAAATGTACAAGTCTATGGGACAGCAAATGGCGTATATGGCGAATATGTTCCAAGATGAGTACACGCTCGTTCTAAATTCAAGCAACGCGCTTATCCAAAAAATCGGCACGCTGTCCGATGAGGATGAAAAGCTCGTGATTGACCACGTATACGACCTCGCGAGAATAAGCAACGCTCCGCTCGGCGGCGACGAAATGTCAAAGTTCTGCGAACGCTCCGTAAAGCTCCTCGAAAAAGCGATATAGGGTAAATTTGGGTTTATCGGACTGATTAGCATTAAGGGACATCGTGCATCCACATAGCATTTTGTTTTCTTAATAAGTTTTAAAGTCTTCTTTTTCTGAAAAGAAGCAAAAGCACCAAAGGGCTGTGCCCTTTGGAAACCCGCTTGTTGTAAGATGTATGTTGGTGTTCTTGGTAATAGGCTCTTGCAAATGGAAAGCTTCAGGGTATAGGAGATACTGACGAAAAGGTTAGCATCTTCTATAAAAACTGATTTTCTGCAAAACCTCAAACAGCCGTACCCGATGCGGCGGTCGGCGCCTTTGGCGCTCTCCCTTAGCTTGCGCAAGTGGGAGTGTGTTAATATTCCCCAAAAGCGAAACGATAGTTTCGCAGCAAAGTTTAGGTCAAGCCTTTTTAAAGGCTTGCGAGGGTTTGGGGCGAGTAGCCCCAAGTCCAACGCACCTAAACCCAAATTTAACCCGCCTTCTCGCTCGTTATTCCGCCATCACCGCTACGGGGGTGCCGCTTATTATATCGGCGTACACTACACATTCTTTTCCTACGTAATTTTTCACGTCCGCATATTCCGCGACAAGCGTCACCTCGTCGCCCGCGCGGTAAATCGGGATGCTGTCCAAGCTGTTTTCAGTGAGCGTCATTTTTATCTCATTTTCACGCAGCGAGCTGTCCGTATCGGATGCTGCGGTAATCGTTCCGACAAGCCGTTTTCCTCCGTGAGCCTCATAAAATGCCGTCGGCACATACAGCGTTTCCTCGGCATACACGCTTGAGCTGCCGGATATATACATTGTGCCGAGCATCACATCAGCGTCAAGCATATTCCGTATCATATGCGCCGCGGTAAGACGCGTCGCGGGAACGTCCTCGGCGCTCTCGCATATGCCAAATCGCTTCGCGGCAGCAACATAACCCTCATACCAGCCGCCCTCGGCTTCGGCAATCGCAATATTCGAATCTCCCGCAGCGCATATAATCATTTTCGCAAGTTCGCGCTCCGTCACGGTGTCATCCGGACGAAATTCGCCTACCGCGCGGGTATAGGTATATTCCTTATCGTAATACGCCCCGCTTTCCGCGTCATACTCGGTTGCCGTATTTATACATTCCGCCGTTTCGTTACCGCTTATATATCCCTCTTTGACGCCGAAGCGGATATATTTACGCGCCCAATGGTCGTCAATATCGCTAAACTCCTCCGTAATTTCATTCTTTGAATTAACGGGCGTATCGTTCGCCGCGAATAAATAGTTTTTATCGTAAGCCAGCGCAATCATCTTCGCCGCCTCCGCGCGGGTCACATAATTTTCACCGCCGAACGTGCCGTCCTCATAGCCGTCGATAATTCCAAGCCGCGCGAGCAGGCCAACCGAGCTGTCGCTATCTATATCCGAGAACTCCGGCACGGTTTGCACCTCGACATTATTGTACGCCTTTTCGTAATACGCGCTTAAATCGCCTTTGAAATATTCAATCAGCTCCGCTCCGGTAAGCACGAGATAATTCGACAGCACGTCATCGGTATATGTAATATCGGTAACGGCATACTCCCCCGCTTCGGTTTCTATCAATATCACGCACTCGCGCGTGCCGATTGTCATATAATTTTCATCATCGTCAAAAGTGTACACATATTTTATACTTTCGGGCATACCCATTTCATTATCGTTTATAATCACAGCAAGCTCCGCCGGATTGAAAAACAGCCGCTGTTCCGCGCCCAAAAGCGCGTTTGTAAAATGATACTGTCCGTCGGAATACAGATAAAGCTCGCCGTAACGATACGATTTATCCGTGTCCGCAAAAATATAGCGCGTCGTTCCGTCATCGTAAATATTCGTAAGCAGCTCTGACACAGCCGTCGTTTCAGCGTCGATATCCGCGAAGCTCTCCGATGTGGTTTTTTCGGCGTCCGTGATTGCAAAATGGTACATCGGATACGCACATTCGCTGTCAAGACGCGCCTTGCTTTGATTCTCTCCGTCGGCATATGCTTCCGCGCCGTTAAACAGCGC
>JAJPXA010000229.1:2486-3881 GCA_021205715.1 Bacillota bacterium | reverse complement strand
TCGTCCGGCTCTTTGCGAAAAGAACACGGCGCTTTTGCGCGAGGGGATGTACGCCGATTTCCGCTGCATAGCAAAGCGCGAATTTCACGCGGAAAACGGTTTGGAGCTTAACATAACCGATTTTGAGATTTTGTCCTCGCCCGCTGAGGCGCCGCACGTTTCCTCAATGGATACGGAGGTGTCGACGGAGGAGGAAATTCGCGAAAAAAACCGCTTTCTTTTGCGCGGAAATTCTAATTACATTTACCTTTTTTCCGGCTATCTTCTTCAGGCGTTCCGCGATTTTATGCTGAACAACGAATTCGCGGAAATGACCACGCCCGTTATCGGCGAGAAATCCGAAAAACTATCCTTCGGCTTTGACTATTTCGGTCAAAACGCAGAGCTTGCGTTTTCGCCGCAGCTCGCGCTCGCGCCGTGCACGGCGGCGTTCGAGAGGGTGTTTGAAATTTCACACTCGTTTTCCGCGAAACGGCACGGCAGCACGCGGCATTTAAACGAGTTTACAAGTATGAATTTTCAAATAGGCTATATAGAGGATTTGGACGACGTTATAAATATCACATCGCGCCTGCTTAATCATATCGCGGCTTACCTTAAAGCAAATCACGGCGGTTTTTTGGACGCACATAAAATAACATTGCCCAAAGCCGACAATATTCCGACGCTCGCGCTATGCGAAGCGTTTGAAATACTCAAAACCAAGCCGCGCGGCGATTTGCATCCGACCGAGATAAAAACGCTGTCGGAGCGTATAAAATCGACGCAGGACTGCGACTTTGTTTTTGTGCGCGGCATTTCACCGTCGAACGGCGAATTTTATATTCGCCGCAAAAACGGCGGGGCGCAAAAATTCGAGCTGTATTTTAAGGGACTTAAAATCGCGTCCGGCTCGGAAAATATATCCGATTTTTCGGAGCTTGACAATGCCGCGGCGAAGCATAGCGCTTACTTTGACGCCGTAAAATACGGCATTATGCCCTACGGCGGCGCGATGATAGGCTTAGAGCGCTTTGCCGCGCGTTTTTTAGACCTATCGAACATTCGCCGCGCGGCGGTTTTCCCGCGCGATGTTCACAATCTCGCGCCGTGAAATTCAGCAAAAACATAAAAAGTGCATAATTCTAAGCGTATATTTTCGCTGTAATTTTAACATAATGCACATTGACTTTTAAAACAAACTGTGTTAAAATCTTAATGTAAATTAAAGTTAACATTTTGTGATGAGGTAAAACAACGGCGTTTTATATCCCAATAGTTTTTTTGAGGATGTAACACGCCATTTTTTGTAACAAGAAAAAAGTTAATCAAAGGTAACTTCTTGTTATTGGGGTATGACCGTGCCGCAAAACGTAAACGGATTTTTAGGAGGTAATTGCAATGGCTAATGATCCG
>JAJPXA010000229.1:0-2476 GCA_021205715.1 Bacillota bacterium | reverse complement strand
CTATTTCGGCTGTAAGGTGTTCAATCTTCCCACAATGGAGGCGCGCCTGCCGAAGGAAACTTATAAATCACTGTTAAAGACCATCACGGAGGGTACTCCGCTTGATCCGGACGTTGCGGACGTGGTCGCGAACGCTATGAAGGACTGGGCTATCGAAAACGGCTGCACGCACTATACTCACTGGTTCCAGCCGATGACCGGCAAAACCGCTGAGAAGCACGACGCCTTTATCGAACCCGATGAAAAGGGCACGGTTATTATGGAATTTTCCGGCAAAAACCTTGTTATGGGCGAGCCGGACGCTTCGAGCTTCCCCTCGGGCGGCTTAAGAGCCACATTTGAGGCGAGAGGCTATACCGCGTGGGATCCGACGTCATACGCGTTCATTAAGGACACCTCGCTTTGCATACCCACATCGTTTATTTCATACACGGGTCAGGTTCTCGATAAAAAGACCCCGCTTCTGCGTTCAATGGAAGCCATTGACCGCGAGGCTAAGCGCGTACTTAAATTCTTCTCAAAGGAGCCGAAAAAGGTTGTATCGTATGTCGGCCCCGAGCAGGAATATTTCCTTGTTGACAGGGATTTGTATTCACAGAGAGAAGACCTTATGATGACCGGCAGAACCCTGTTCGGCGCAATGCCTCCGAAGGGTCAGGAGCTTGAGGATCACTACTTCGGTCAGATTAAAGAGCGCGTTGCCTCATTTATGAGAGAGGTTGACGAGGAGCTTTGGAAGCTGGGTATTTACTCAAAGACAAAGCATAACGAGGTTGCGCCGGCACAGCACGAGGTTGCGCCCGTATTCTCGACGACAAACGTCGCGGCTGACCATAACCAGCTTACAATGGAGATTATGAAGAAGGTCGCAAAGCGCCACAATATGATTTGCCTGCTTCACGAGAAGCCGTATGAGGGCATCAACGGTTCGGGTAAGCACAACAACTGGTCAATCGGCACAAGCGAGGGTGAAAATCTCTTAAAGCCGGGCAAGAATCCCAAGGACAATGTACAGTTCCTGCTCTTCCTCGCGGCTATTGTAAAGGCTGTCGATGATTATCCGGAATTGTTAAGACTTTCGGTTGCTACCGCGGGTAACGACCACAGACTCGGCGCGAACGAGGCGCCTCCGGCTATCGTTTCGATATATCTCGGCGATCAGCTTGAAAATGTTGTAGAGGAGCTTGTATCGGGCAAAAAGACAAAGGAAGAGGCTCTCGGTATTTTGGATACCGGCGTAGCGTCGCTCCCGTCGCTCAGCAAGGACACCACAGACAGAAACAGAACCTCGCCGTTCGCGTTCACGGGCAACCGCTTCGAGTTCAGAATGCCGGGTTCGTCACAGTCAATCTCGGGCATCAATATCGTTATCAACACGATTGTCGCGGACGCGCTTTCGCAGTTCGCGGATGAGCTTGAGGGTTCGACTAATATTCACCACGACGCTATGGACGTTGCAATCCGCGCGTTCAAGAAGCATAAGAAGGTAATCTTCAACGGAAACGGTTATTCGGACGATTGGGTTGCCGAGGCTGAAAAGAGAGGTCTTCCGAACCTCAAGACAACTCCGGACGCTCTCCCCTATTTCGCGTCGGAAAAGTCGCTTAACCTCTTTGAGAAGCACGGCGTGTTCACAAAGGTTGAAACGCAGACAAGAACCGAAATTATGCTTGAGGACTACTACAAGGCACTCAATATCGAGGTTCTTACTATGATTGATATGGCGAAGCAGCAGATTTTGCCGGCTTGCCTGAAGTATTCGAAGTTCCTCGTTGAGGGCGTTACGGAGAAAGAGGCGCTCGGAATCAGCGTTCCGAACGAAAAGGCATCCGTACAGAAGGTTTCAGCGCTTACCGAAGCCTTGATTGACAACATCGCCGCTTTGGAGGACGTAAACGCTAAGGTTCCCGAGGGTGACGGAGAGGTTATCGCAAAATACTACAAGGATGCCGCGCTTCCGGCAATGGCTGATTTGAGAGCCACAGCCGACAAGCTCGAAACAGTGGTAGCAAAGGATTACTGGCCGTTCCCGACCTACGTTGATTTGCTTTACAGAATTTAAGACATATAAAAACAGCCGCTTTGCGGCTGTTTTTTTTTGCGAGTTTTTATCCTCTAATATCGTCAATAATGCGGCGAATATGCTCGATTTGAACATCCGTAAGACCGTTTACATCCAGGATTCTGCGGTTGTCGAGGCACAAAAGATAATCGGTGGTGACCGAAAAGTAGTCCGCGATTTTTACCAGCATATCAATCGACGGCAGTATATTGTTGTTTTCCCAATTTGACACACATTGCTTTGAAACATTCAAGCCGCGCGCAAGCTCCACCTGTGTCAAGCCGTTAGCCTTGCGCAGTCTTTTTATACGCTCATTAAGCATAACAACAACCTCCAAAAATCAATTATTCATTATATTTTCATATATTTTCCACCGGTGAATTTTACCATAACTGCCATAACTTTATCAATTAT
>JAJPXA010000049.1:759-3885 GCA_021205715.1 Bacillota bacterium | reverse complement strand
AACGCTTATAAACAATATGTGGTCATAGCCGTATTTTTGTCTTTAAATATCATATAAGTAACTCTTACCGCGTAGGATATAATAGCGAAAGGAATATCGAAATATCTGTCCGAAAGCGGTGAAATAGGGGAGGTAATCAAGGCGACAATTTCAAGCCTTGACAGCTACAGCACACTCTATACCGCTGACGAGTACGCGCAGTTCGAAAATTCGATAAACAACGCGTTTTACGGCATAGGCGTTACTCTCGAGCAGGACGGCGAGTACGTAAAGATTGCGGAAATCGCCTCGACTCAGGCGCAGGAAGCGGGTATCGAGGTCGGAGATAAAATAGTAAAGGTTGACGATGTTGATGTTGTCGGATGGTCTATGTCCGATGTCAGAAGCAAGGTTATAGGCGAGCTTGGAACGACCGTAAAAATAACGGTTCTGCGCGGCGAGGAGGAGCTTGACCTTGTCGCGGTGAGAACGGAGGTTCGCGCCTCAACCGTTAATTATCAAGCGATTGACGACAATATAGGATATATCAAAATTTCCTCGTTCGGTTCGGCTACGGCATCCGAGTTCAACGACGCTCTCGACCAGCTTAACCAAAAGGGCATAAAGAAAATCATTCTTGATTTGCGCGATAACGGCGGCGGCGTCGTGGTGCAGGCTGTCGCGGTAGCGCAGTCGATTGTTCCGGAGGGCAAGATTATCGATTTGCAATACAGAAACGACGCGTATAACGTTTCGTATACGTCGTCGCTTACAAGCGTCGATAAAGAATATGTTGTGCTGGTGAACGAAAACACCGCGAGCGCCTCCGAAATACTCGCGAGTGCGATACAAGATTCGGGTGTGGGAATTTTGCTCGGAACGCAGACCTACGGAAAAGCCGTGGTTCAAACAAGCGTTCCGCTTGAAAACGGTTCCATTATTTATCTTACTATAGGACAGTACATAACAAGAAACGGCAACGAAATAAACGGCATAGGCTTAACTCCAGATGTGGAGGTCACCAACACCAAGACGCAAATTGACGCGACGCAATACACAAAATTTGATTTCAGAACAAGATGGGCGCTTGGCGACAGCTCTTCGGCGGTAATCGCGGCTAAGGAAAGGCTGAGCTTGCTCGGATATTACATAGGCAGTACCGACAACGAAACCTTTAACACCGATTTGCAGACCGCCGTTAAAGAATTTCAGCTTGATAACGGCATAACGCCCTACGGAGTTTTGGACGTGGTTACGCAGGTTATACTTGAGGACAGGTTCGAGGATTTGGAAATATATGAGGACACGCAGCTTGAGGAGGCGTATGAATTGCTCGGCGGCAGCACGGAGGAGTTGTCCGAGTAATATTTTAAACGCTTACTGCCGTATTTGGAATGGAGAAACATAATGAAAATACTATGTATAGGCGATGTGACAGGGCGCGTCGGCAGAAATATGCTTTTTAACTATGTCGATGAATACAGATATTCAAAGGGCATAGACCTTGTTATAGCAAACGGCGAAAACGCCGCGCACGGCAGAGGCATCACGCGCAACACCTATAACGAGCTTATCCGTGCCGGCTGCGACGTTATAACGCTCGGCAACCATACGTGGGATAACTGCCGCCAGGCGGTTGAGATTATGCGTCTTGAGGACAGAATCCTTCGGCCGGCGAACTACAGCCGCTCGTGTCCGGGCGAGGGTGCGCTTATTTTGACCGCGAACAATGGCGCAAAAGTAGGCGTCATAAACCTTATAGGTCAGACATTTATGCCGGCTGTGAACTCACCGTTTGAAAAGGCTGATGAGGAAATTGAAAAGCTTCGTCAAAAAACAAATATCATCATCGTTGATTTTCACGCGGAGGCGTCATCCGAAAAACAGGCTATGGGATATTACCTTGACGGCAGAGTGTCGGCGCTGTTCGGAACGCATACTCACGTACAGACCGCGGATTCCTGCGTTTTGCCCAACGGCACGGGATATATAACCGACGCGGGAATGACCGGGCCGATAATATCGGTACTCGGAACGGATAAGGATATTATAATAAGCCGATTTTTAAACGGTATGCCGCAAAAATTCGAGGTAGCGGAGGGTGCCGGACAGTTCTGCGGAGTTATTTTTGACATAAACGAGGACAACGGCTTGTGCGTCGGAACAGAGCGTATTTTTATAAAGGAATAAAAAATTGTTTTATGAACGGAGTAAAATCCGTTCTTTTTTTGCGTAAAAAAGATGCCCCGTTTAAACGGGGCATCGAATTTTTCGGTATTTAGCTTTGAATCGAATTACAATCCGAGCTGCTTTTCAACATCCGCAAGAACCTTTTCAATCACCGCAGAAGCGCTTTCGGTTGAATCCGCGAATGTGCCGAGGTAGATTTTAATTTTCGGCTACGTGCCGGACGGACGAACAATGAAATATGTCTTGTCATCAGAGAGATTATATTTCAAAACGTTCGCTTTCGGCAGACCCTTTAACGGAGAAACACTGCCGTTCTTGTCCTTTATAAGCTGACTTTGATAATCGGTGTAAAGCACAATATCCATACCCGCCGCCGAGGTCGGAGGCGTTTCGCGGAGCGATGTTAAAATCTGCGCCATTTTTTCCATACCGTCCTTGCCGGGCATTGTGTATGAAACGGTTTTTTCGGTGTAATAGCCGTACTTTTCGTAAATATCCTGCAAAGCCTCATAGAGTGACTTGCCCTTTGTTTTGTAGTACGCCGCCATCTCGGCTATAAGCATAGTCGCGACAACGCCGTCCTTATCGCGCGCATGAGTGCCGACGAGGTATCCGTAGCTTTCCTCAAAGCCTATCAAATACGTGTGGTTCTTCTTTTCCGCAAACTCCGTCATTTTTTCGCCTATGTACTTAAATCCCGTAAGCACATTCATAATTTCCATACCGTAGCTCTTCGCGATTGCCGCCGCAAGCTCGGTCGTAACGATGGTCTTTATTACAACGCCGTCCTCGGGGAGAGTGCCCTTTTCCTTTTTGGAGCGGAGAATGTAATCAACCAAAAGCGCGCCCGTCTGGTTGCCGGTGAGCGTTCTGTAAACGCCCTCCGCGTCGCGGACAACGATGCCCACTCTGTCGCAGTCGGGGTCGGTGCCGATGATAACGTCAACATCGTTTACC
>JAJPXA010000049.1:0-749 GCA_021205715.1 Bacillota bacterium | reverse complement strand
TTACCTTTGCCATTTCAATCGCGATAGTAAACGCCTCTTTGTTTTCGGGATTGGGCGACTTAACCGTCGGGAAATCGCCGTCCTCTGTGTCCTGCTCCTTTACGACAAGCACGTTCTTAAAGCCTATGCGCTTTAAAACCTCCTTTATAGGACGCGAGCCTGTGCCGTGAAGCGGCGTGTAAACGAGCTTAAACGTGTCCGCGACAGCCGCGACAGCCTCGGGGTTCTGCTGCTGCGTCATAACGGTTTCCATAAATTCCTCGTCCAGCTTTTCGCCGACGATTTCTATTAAGCCTTTGTCCTTCGCCGCGGCGAAATCCATATATTCGGCGTCAAAAATATCAATAGCCGCCATCGCATCGATTACGGTCTGAACCGCCTCCGGAGGCAGCTGACCGCCGTCGGGACCGTAAACCTTGTAACCGTTGTACTCTTTCGGATTGTGCGACGCGGTAATCATTACGCCCGCCGCGCAGCCCAATGAGCGTATGCCGAACGACACCTCGGGAACCGAGTGAACCTTGTCGAAAAGATAAACGTGAATACCCGCGTTTGCAAGCACCTTAGCGGTTTCCTTGGCGAATTCTCTCGACATATGGCGCGTGTCGTAGCCGATTAACACACCCTTGTCCGCGCCCTCGGCGTCGTTTACATATTTTGCCACGCCGACGCTTGCCTGACGGACATTATATATATTCAGTCTGTTAGTTCCCGCGCCCAAAATTCCGCGCATACCTGCGGTTCCGAAT
>JAJPXA010000217.1 GCA_021205715.1 Bacillota bacterium | reverse complement strand
ACATATAGGAAAATACAACAGGTGGTATAATTTGTAAAAAAGGACAGCCATACGGAATAAAAATACGATGAGGTGATTTAAAACAATGATGCATGAGGTAGAAGCAGGTAAGAATACCCGACTGAGCTATTCGAAGATTGCGGAACCGCTCGAAATTCCCAATCTTATTGCGGTTCAGAAAGACTCATACAGATGGTTCATTGAGGAAGGCTTGAAAGAGGTATTTCACGATATTTCTCCGATAACCGACCACGCGGGAAAGCTTATTCTCGAATTTTACGATTATAAGCTGGAGTTCAATTCAAAATACGACATCGAGGAATGTAAGGCGCGCGACGTGAAATACGCCGCTCCTTTGAGAGTTTCGGTTCGTCTTATAAACACCGAAACGGGCGAGATAAAGGAGCAGGAAATTTTTATGGGCGATTTCCCGCTTATGACGCCGCAGGGCACGTTTATTATAAACGGCGCGGAGCGCGTTATAGTCAGTCAGCTTACGAGATCTCCGGGAATGTACTATGAATTTACCAGAGATAAGACCGGTAAGCCGCTCTATGCCGCGACGATTATCCCCTACAGAGGCGCGTGGCTCGAATACGAAACCGATTCGAACGACGTTTTCTCCGTTCGTATCGACCGCACGAGAAAGCTCCCCGTAACGGTGCTTTTGAGAGCGATGGGACTTTCGTCAAACGCCGAAATCATTGAAATGTTCGGCGATGACGAGAGAATAAAGGCGACCCTTGAAAAGGATGTTTCGACCAACCGCGACGAGGGACTTTTGGAGATTTACAAAAAGCTCCGTCCCGGCGAGCCGTTAAACGTCGAAAACGCCGAATCTCTTATAATGAATATGTTCTTCGACCCCAGACGCTATGACTTAAATCACGTCGGAAGATATAAATATAATAAGAAGGTTGCCCTTTGCGACAGAATTTTGGGTAAAACCCTCGCCGAACCCGTCGCGGATCCGAGAACCGGAGAGCTTATAGCGAATGCCGGCGACGAGGTATCCGACGAGCTTGCGGAAAAGATTGACCGCAGCGGCGTAAATGAGGCGTACCTTTTCATTGAGGGCAAAAAGATTAAGGTTTTCTCCAATAATATGGTATATTTGGACGAGTATGTCGATTTTGACGTTACAGACCTTATGAAAGAGCTTCATATAACAAAGGTTTCAAAGGCGGTTCTTGCCGAAATCTTGGAGGAGGCATCCACACGCGAGGAAGCCGAAAACGAAATCCGCCGCAGAAGAGATGAGCTTGTTCCCAAGCACATCGTAATCGACGATATGTTCGCGTCGATAAACTATATGATTTCCCTTGCCAACGGCGCGGGACAGGTGGACGACATCGACCACCTCGGCAACCGACGCGTAAGAAGCGTCGGCGAGCTTTTGCAAAATCAGTTCAGAATCGGTCTTTCGAGAATGGAGAGAACCGTTCGCGAGAGAATGTCAACGCAGGAGCTTGAAATAATAACACCTTCATCGCTTATAAATATACGTCCGGTAATCGCGGCGATAAACGAGTTTTTCGGCTCGTCGCAGTTGTCGCAGTTTATGGATCAGCCCAACCCGCTCGCGGAATTAAGACATAAAAGACGTATTTCCGCGCTCGGCCCCGGCGGTCTTTCGAGAGAAAGAGCCGGATTCGAGGTGCGCGACGTTCACTATTCGCACTACGGCAGAATGTGCCCGATAGAAACCCCCGAGGGTCCGAACATCGGTCTTATAACGTCGCTCGCGACATTCGCGAAGATTAACGAGTACGGATTTATCGAGGCTCCGTACAGACGTGTAAAGAAAGAAAACGGAAAGGTTTACGTAACCGACGAAATTGTGTATATGACGGCGGATGTCGAGGATAAATACACCATCGCGCAGGCGAACGAGCCTTTGAGCGAGAGCGGCGAGTTCCTCGACAAGAGGATTTCAGCGCGTTACCGCGATGAAATATTGGAGGTCGACCCCGAAAGGATTGACTTTATGGACGTATCGCCCAGACAGCTCGTATCGGTTGTTACGGCGTGCATACCGTTCCTTGAAAACGACGACGCGAACCGCGCTCTGATGGGTTCGAATATGCAGTGTCAGGCGGTGCCGCTTTTGACGACCGATTCGCCAATCGTGGGAACCGGTATGGAAGCGAAAATCGCAAAGGACAGCGGAAGCGCCGTATGCGCACTTGAGGGCGGCGTAGTCGAAAAGGTTGCCTCGGATTTGATTGAAATCAAGGGCGACAGCGGCTTGACGCATAAATACGATCTTATCAAATTCGCGCGCTCGAACCAGAGCTGCTGCATTACGCAGAAGCCTATAGTAAAAGCGGGCGAAAGAGTCGAGGCGGGCGATATTATCGCCGACGGCCCCGCGATGGATAACGGCGAGCTTGCTTTGGGCAAGAACATTCTCATAGGATTTATGACCTGGGAGGGTTACAACTACGAGGACGCGGTTCTTTTGAGCGAGGAACTTGTAATGAACGACGTATTCACGTCCATTCATATGGAGGAATACGAGTGCGAGGCGAGAGATACAAAGCTCGGCCCCGAGGAAATAACAAACGACATACCCAATATCGGCGAGGACGCGTTAAAAGACCTTGACGACAGAGGTATTATAAGAATAGGCGCGGAGGTTCGCGCCGGAGATATATTGGTGGGCAAGGTTACGCCTAAGGGCGAAACGGAGCTTACCGCCGAGGAAAGACTGTTAAGAGCGATATTCGGCGAAAAGGCGCGCGAGGTAAGAGATACCTCTTTGAGAGTGCCTCACGGCGAAAGCGGAATTATCATAGACGTAAAGCTGTTCTCGCGCGACGCGGGCGACGAACTGCCTCCGGGCGTAAACGAGGTTGTCCGCTGCATTATCGCGCAGAAGAGAAAGATTTCCGTCGGCGACAAGATGGCGGGACGTCACGGAAACAAGGGTGTCGTTTCGAGAATTCTCCCGAAAGAGGATATGCCCTATCTTGAGGACGGAACACCGCTTCAGATTGTGTTAAACCCGTTGGGCGTTCCCTCGCGTATGAATATCGGTCAGGTGCTTGAGATGCACTTAGGCTACGCATACAGATGCCTTTCGTTAAAAACGCGCGAGGAGCTTGAAAACACAATAATAGACGACGAGTTCAAGAAGCAGTTTATGTCGGCATACGACCATAAGCGCCCCGACAGATTTGTAAAAATTGCGACGCCGGTATTCGACGGCGCGCAGGACGAGGACATTAAGCAGGCGTTTAAAGAAGCGGGCTTAAAGGAAACCTTTAAGTCGACGGTATACGACGGCAGAACGGGCGAAAAGTTCGATAACGATGTTACCGTGGGCATAATGTATTACCTCAAGCTCCACCACTTGGTTGACGATAAGATTCACGCGCGTTCGACAGGCCCGTACTCGCTTGTTACGCAGCAGCCGTTGGGCGGTAAAGCTCAGTTCGGCGGACAGCGTTTCGGCGAAATGGAGGTTTGGGCGCTCGAGGCTTACGGCGCGGCGTATACCCTTCAGGAGATACTGACCGTTAAATCCGACGACATCGTGGGACGCGTTAAGACCTATGAGGCGATAGTAAAGGGTGAGAATATACCCAAATCCGGCATCCCCGAATCGTTTAAGGTGCTTGTTAAGGAGCTTCAGTCATTGGCGCTCGACGTTAAGATACTCGACCATAATATGGAAGAGATTGACCTTGACGCGACATTGGACGGCGACGACGATTACGTTTCCGCCGACGAGATACGCTCCACAATGGAAGAGGGCGACGGCGCAAACGGCGCCGAGAAGCTGTCGGAGGACGACATCGCGGACGCGGATATGATTCTTGACGACGACGACTTCGATTCCGAGGACGACGCGGACGAGGAATATGAAGACCCGATCGGCGACGTGCTTGACGATGAGGTTCAAGCCGGTGAGGAAGAAGAAGAC
>JAJPXA010000013.1 GCA_021205715.1 Bacillota bacterium | reverse complement strand
ATATATATTTTCGGCTCCGTGTTGTTTCGAGCCGCCGCTCAGCCGCGGGCGAGCTTAAAGCGCGTTGTACGCCTCGTCGTCTACCGCTTCAAGCCATTCGTTGCCCGCGCCCTCGGCGGGAATTTCCACGGCGATGTGAGTAAACCAGCCGTCCTTGCCGGCTCCGTGCCAGTGTTTAATCTCCGGCGCGATATAAACGACGTCGCCGGGCATAAGCTTTCTTGCCGGCTTGCACCATTCCTGATACCAACCCTCGCCGTCCGTGCATAAAAGAAGCTGTCCGCCTTTGTGGTGTATATGCCAGTTGTTGCGGCAGCGCGGCTCAAAGGTCACGTTAAAAACACCCACGCCAACGGTATTCAAAGGCTTTAGATAGCTTTTGCCGATAAAATACTTCGCGAACGCGTCGTTCGGCGCGCCCAATCCGAAGAGCGAATCGCTCTCGCCCAAGCTGTCCTCCGCGTAAACCTCGCGTACCATAGGGAATACCGCCCACGCGTTCGGCCAGCCGACATAGAATGCGATATGAGTGATAATCTCCGCCATTTCGGATTTTGTTATGCCGTGATTTTTCGCGTTTTCGATATGATACTTTAAAGAATTGTCGGTAATTCCCTTTGAAATAAGCGCCGTCACCGTAATCATACAACGGTCGCGAAGCGACAGCTTATCCTCTCTCGACCAAACCTCACCGAATAAAATATCATCATTCAGCTCGGCGAATTTCGGCGCCAAATCTCCCAATGAATTTCTTCCCGCTGTTTGCTTTTCCATATAATCAATCTCCTTTGCGTTTATTAATATATTATATATCACGGCGCGCGAAATGTCCAATATTTATACAGAATAGTTGACTATGCCTGTAAGCTATATTAAGCTGTGCGTAAAGCCGCGGCGCGCCGAAATGCAAAAATTAAGAACCGGCGCGTTTAAAACCGCCGGTTCTTGCCGATTTAGCCCAAAGCCTTATCCAAATCCTCTATAATATCGTCAATGTTTTCAATTCCGACGCTGAATCTTATAAGCTCCGGCTTTACACCGCAGTCTTTAAGCTGTTGGTCGGTAAGCTGACGGTGTGTCGCGGACGCGGGGTGCAGCGCGCAGGTTCTCGCGTCTGCAACGTGCGTGACTATCGCGGCGAGGCTAAGCGCGTTAAGGCACTTTTCCGCCGCTTCCCGTCCGCCGTCGACACCGAACGAAACGACGCCCGACGCGCCGTTGGGCAAATATTTGTCAACAAGCGCCTTATGCGGGTTGCTCGGAAGTCCCGGGTATGTCACCCACGAAACGCGCGGGTCTTTTTCGAGAAATTCCGCGACTGCCATAGCGTTTTCGCTGTGGCGTGGCATTCTTAAATGAAGTGTTTCCGTTCCGAGGTTCAGCAAAAACGCGTTTTGCGGCGACATCATAACGCCGATGTCGCGCATAAGCTGAGTGCGTATTTTTGTTATATACGCGGCGTTTCCGAACGATTCGGTGTATATTATTCCGTGATACGACTCATCGGGGGTCGTAAGCTCGGGGAATTTTCCCGCCGCTTCCCAGTCGAATTTGCCGCTGTCGATTACAACGCCGCCAAGCGATACCGCGTGTCCGTCAAGATATTTCGATGTGGAATGGATAACTATATCCGCGCCCCACTCAAACGGGCGGCACAAATACGGAGTCGCGAATGTGTTGTCCACTATAAGCGGAATGTTGTTGTCGTGCGCGAGCTTAGCGAACTTTTCAATGTCGAGAACATTAAGCGACGGATTTGAGATTGTTTCGCCCAATATAAGCCTTGTTCTGTCATTTACGGCTTTGCTCAAGGTGTCGTAATCGTCGTCGGGGTTTACAAAGGTAGTATGAATCCCGAATTTTTCAAGCGTTACGCCGAGCAGATTGAACGTGCCGCCGTAAACCGCGGATGAGCATACCACGTTGTCGCCTGCGCTTGCTATGTTCATTATCGCCATAGTCGTCGCCGCCTGTCCGGATGATGTGAGCATAGCGCCCACGCCGCCCTCAAGCGCCGCGAGCTTGCTTTCGACCGCCGCGACGGTCGGGTTCGCAAGACGCGTATAGAAAAATCCATCCGCTTTCAAGTCGAAAAGGTCGCCCATTTCCGCAGAGTTGTCGTATTTGTAGGTTGTCGACTGATATATCGGCAGAACTCTCGGTTCGCCGTTTTTGGGCTTCCAGCCCTCTTGTATACATTTTGTTTCTATTTTCAAAATTATCACCTCGTATGTTATTTTAGTATATTGTACCATAAACCGCCGACAAAAACAACATATTTTTTAAATCGACCACGCATAAATACACATTTTCAACAATGCCGCGAACGGGAAAGCGCGCGCCAACCCCCCGCGAAATTGAGAAAAACACCGCGAAAACTTATAAAAAGCGCTTGCAAATTTGAAAATGATAGTGTATAATAACCCTTGATTGCCGTACTCGGCGGCGATACACTACAGAAGGAGGAAAATAAATATGCAAAATAATGTATATGACGTTTTGTCGGAGCGCGGCTTGATAGCCCAGACAACGCACGAAAAAGAAATTCGAGAATTATTGGGAAAGGAAAAAGTAAGTTTCTATATCGGCTTTGACCCGACAGCGGACAGCCTTCACGTAGGACACTTTTTGCAGATGGTGGTAATGAAGCATATGCAGGAATACGCGCAGCCCACCATCGCGCTAGCCGGCGGCGGCACGGGACATATCGGCGACCCGTCCGGAAGAACGGATATGCGTCAAATGATGACAACCGATATTATAAACCATAATTGCGAGTGCTTTAAAAAGCAGCTTTCGAGCGTTATCGATTTTTCGGACGGCAAGGCGCTTATGGTAAACAACGCGGATTGGCTGCTGAATTTGAATTATATTGAATTTTTGAGAGATATAGGATCGTGCTTCTCGGTAAATCAGATGCTTACCGCGGAATGCTTTAAGCAAAGACTTGAAAAGGGATTGTCATTCCTTGAATTTAACTATATGCTTATGCAGGCTTATGATTTTCTTATGCTGAGCCGCGAATATGACTGTAAAATAGAGCTTGGCGGCGACGACCAGTGGAGCAATATTTTGGCGGGTATGGATTTGTGCCGCCGCAAGGATCAAAAGCAGGTTTACGGTATGACGTTTACCCTGCTTACCAACAGTGAGGGCAAAAAGATGGGCAAAACCCAGTCCGGCGCGGTATGGCTCGATCCGAACAAGACTCCACCCTATGATTTCTACCAGTATTGGGTAAACGTTCAGGATGCGGACGTAATTAAGTGCCTGAAGCTTTTGACGTTTGTTCCGATGGAGCAGATTCGCGAAATGGAAAAATGGGAGGGCAAGGAGCTTAACGAGGCCAAGCGCATACTCGCATATGAGGTTACCAAGATGGTTCACGGCGAGGAGGAAGCGCAAAAGTGCAAAAACGCCGCGGAGGCTGTGTTCTCGGGCGGCGGCGTATCGGCGGATATGCCGACGACGGTCATAGCGGACGTTGTGGGTATGGGCGTTTTGGATATGCTCGTAAAAACGGGTCTGCTTTCGTCAAAGGGCGAGGCAAGACGTCTTGTTCAGCAGAATGGTCTTTCGATTAACGATGAAAAATATACCGACGCAAACGGCGTCGTTACCGCGGATATGATAAAGGACGGCGGTATGATTATCAAAAAGGGTAAAAAGGTATTCCACAGAGTTGTAACGGAATAAGCATTTATAAAAAGCCTTTGCGCTGTGTCGGACCGCTCCAATTTGTGCGGACAGTACAAAAACAGACCGGTCTATGGTAAATATTAAATTTTAGGGAACATACTGACATCGTTTTTCATACGGTGTCAGTTTTGTTTTTAGTTGGATTATCTGATGATTGCGGAAATTATGTATTCATCTATAAGTTTTCTTGCTTATTCATAACTTTCTTACTTTACTCTGTATATAATATATATTCCGTTATTCTCAGGCGGTCTGCCTTTGCG
>JAJPXA010000129.1 GCA_021205715.1 Bacillota bacterium | reverse complement strand
AACAAAAGGTTGTAAGAATAACCGGAAAGGACGAAACCAGGAGGTTTTTGGAGAGCCTCGGATTCGTTGAGGGCGCTGAGGTAAGCGTCGTTTCGGAAATGGCCGGTAATATGATAGTTAATATAAAGGATGTGCGGATTGCCATAGACAGGGCGATGGCACAGCGGATTCAGGTTGCTTAATTAATGCGAAGCGCATTTTTTAATACTTAAATAAACAGAAAGGATGGGAATATTGCGTACATTAAGAGATGTAAAGGTCGGCGAAACCGTAAAGGTTGCAAAAATCGACGGAACAGGCCCTATTAAGCGCCGTATTATGGATATGGGCATTACAAAGGGCGTCGAAGTGTATGTCAGAAAGGTCGCGCCGTTGGGCGATCCCGTTGAGGTTACGGTTCGCGGATACGAGCTTTCGATAAGAAAAGCCGACGCGGAAATTATTCAGGTACAATAAAGCGAAGGCTTTGTTTTTAGATTATTTGGGAGGAAATTAAAATGCAGATTAAAATAGCATTAGCCGGAAATCCGAACTCCGGCAAAACAACGCTGTTTAACGCGCTGACGGGTTCTAACCAATTCGTCGGCAACTGGCCCGGCGTAACGGTTGAAAAGAAAGAGGGCAAGCTCAAGGGCAATAAGGACGTTGTAATAATGGACTTACCCGGAATTTATTCTCTTTCGCCGTATACTCTTGAGGAGGTCGTTGCGAGAAATTACCTTATTAATGAGCGTCCGAACGCGATTTTAAATATTGTGGACGGCACGAATCTTGAAAGGAATCTTTATCTTACAACGCAGCTCTTGGAGCTTGGAATACCCGTTGTCGCGGCGGTAAATATGATGGATATCGTCAACAAAAGCGGCGACAGCATTAAGGCGGAGGAGCTTTCAAAGGCGCTTGGATGTAAGGTTGTCCCGATTTCGGCTTTAAAGGGCGACGGAATTAAAAAGGCGGCGGAAGAAGCGGTAGCCGAGGCGCGCGCGAATAAGAAATTCACATCTCAGCATACATTCTCAAGCGAGGTCGAGGGTTATTTGTCGGAAATCGCGGCAAGGCTCGACGCAGACGTCGACGAAACGCAAAAGCGTTTTTATGCGATTAAGCTTTTTGAGCGGGATGACAAGATAGGCGAGTCGTTAAAAACCGTTCCCGATGTTGAGGATATAATAGCAAAAGCCGAGGAGGCTATGGACGACGACAGCGAAAGCATCATAACGAACGAAAGATATAATTACATATCGTCAATCATTAAAAAATGCGCGAAGAAATCCAATAAGGCAAAGCTCAGCACATCGGATAAGATTGACAAAATCGTCACAAACCGTTGGCTTGCGCTTCCGATATTCGCGGCGGTAATGTTTATAGTTTATTACGTGTCGGTAACGACCGTCGGAACGTGGGCGACCGACTGGGCGAACGACGGTGTGTTCGGCGACGGCTGGTTCTTGGGTCCCGGCTCTGCGGCATACGGCGAGGTCGCCGACGAATACGACAGCGCGCAGTCGGCGATAGACGCGTTTTTGACGGCGGCGGACGATGCCGGCATAGATACGGCGGCTGTTTCCGATACGCTTGAAGCGGATGAGCCGAATCAAGCCGTTATAGATGAATTTACGGCATCGGCACAGGATATTACGGGCGAGTACGACGTGGTATCGGACGAGGGCGAGGTCGAGGAAACCGTAGCCGTTACGGCGACTGATTTTACGGCGGCGCTTGCGGTTGAGGAACCCGACCCATCGGATTACGGTATTTGGATTCCGGGTGTTCCGGTTCTCTTTGAAAGCCTGCTCGACCTTTTGGGCGTAAACCCCGACGGCTGGGTACACGGTCTTATCATAGACGGCATTATCGGCGGCGTAGGCGCGGTATTGGGCTTTGTTCCGCAGATGATTGTATTGTTTATATTCCTCGCGTTCCTTGAATCGTGCGGATATATGGCGAGAATTGCGTTCATAATGGACAGAATTTTCAGAAAATTCGGTCTTTCGGGCAAGTCGTTCATTCCTATTCTTATAGGAACCGGCTGCGGTATTCCGGGCATTATGGCGTCGCGTACAATTGAAAACGAGCGCGACAGGCGTATGACGATTATGACAACGACATTTATCCCCTGCGGCGCGAAGCTGCCGATTATTGCGCTTATCGCGGGCGCGCTGTTCGGCGGCGCGGCATGGGTAGCGCCGAGTGCGTACTTTGTAGGCATCGCGGCTATCATCTGTTCGGGTATTATATTAAAGAAAACAAAGATGTTCTCGGGCGATCCCGCACCGTTTGTAATGGAGCTGCCGGCATATCATCTGCCGACGGTAGGCAATGTTCTCCGCAGTATGTGGGAGAGAGCGTGGTCGTTCATTAAGAAGGCGGGAACGGTTATCCTGCTTTCGGCAATCGTTCTTTGGTTCCTCCAGGGATTCGGCTTTACGGACAGCGGCTTCGGTATGCTTGCCGAGGAAGACCTTGACAAGTCGATTCTCGCGGTTATCGGAAACGCTATATGCGTTATATTCGCTCCGCTCGGCTGGGGCGATTGGAGAGCGGCGGTTGCGGCTATTACCGGACTTATCGCAAAGGAAAATGTTGTTGGCACGTTCGGCGTGCTTTACAGCGGCGAGGGCGCTTTGTGGCCCGCGCTTGCGGCGCAGTTCTCATCGCTTGCGGCATATTCGTTCCTTGTATTCAATTTGCTTTGCGCGCCGTGCTTCGCGGCAATGGGCGCTATAAAGCGCGAGATGAACAACGGAAAATGGACGGCGTTTGCCATAACGTATCAATGCGTATTCGCATACGCCGCGGCACTGTGTATTTACCAAATAGGTTCGGCGTTTACGGGTAATTTGAACGTGTTCGGTCTGATTGCCGCATTGGTGATTGTCGCGGTGTTCATATACCTGCTGTTCAGACCGTCAAAAAAGAGCGATACCTTAAAGGTAAACAAAAAGGTAATGAATATTTAATGCGTATTTCAAGGAAGTGATACATATGTGGGGTACAATATTGGTTGTATTCGCGCTCGCGGCGGTGGTCACGCTTATCATACGCGCTATGATAAGGGATAAAAAGCGGGGCAAAAGCTCCTGCGGCTGCGGTTGCGCGAACTGTCAGTCCGCCGGTATGTGTCACGGCGCGGCGGATGAAAAAAATAAATAAGCGTTTGAAATTTTATATAAATTGTGCATTTGATAAAGGGCTTGCAAAACAAGCCGCAAGCCCTTTGTGCAAATGTATATTGTATATGAAATTTACACAGAATAACGGCATAGCTATGCCGATTTTTTAAGGCATCGGGTTAGTGAAAACTAACTAATATTTACCTATTCGGGAGGATGTTATGTCAATTGAACAGTTGGCGGTGTACCATTGCGCGCCGGTTTTATCGGGGATAAAGCCGTCGAACATTGTGACCTGCGATAAAAGCAAAATCAAAAGCATTCACACGCAAATCGACGCGCTTAAAAAAGAGTTGTCGGGTAAGAACGTTACGGCTGAAATTCTGTTTGAATGTGAGCGGTATATATTGCTTATAGTGTACAGACCGAATCAGCTCCGCGCGTATTTGAGCCGCGCCGATGTCAGAGAGTTTTTGAGGGGTCAAGGCTACGGCGGCGGGACGAATATAAGGAAATATTTGGATATACTGAAATCGCGTATCGCGAGAAACGGCGATTTCCCGCACGAGATAGGCATTTTTCTCGGCTATCCGCTGGCGGATGTCGTGGGGTTTATAAAAAACGGCGGCAGGAACTGCAAAATGAGCGGTGTCTGGAAGGTTTACGACAACGTGTACGAGGCGAGCTGCGTGTTTGAAAAAATAGAGAAATGCAAAAAGGCATACGCGAAGCATTTCAGTATGGGCAGATCCCTATCGCAGCTCACCGCAGCAGGTTGAGGGCTGATGCGGAAACAAAGGAATGTAAATTTTTGTTTAGTGTAGTAACGCTTTGTATTGAAAACCCCTCCGTCCTTTTGACTTTGCTTTGCAAAGTCAAAAGGACACCTCCCCTACTA
>JAJPXA010000181.1 GCA_021205715.1 Bacillota bacterium | reverse complement strand
TATTTATCCTTATTATGAGGAACATTTTAATTGGGCGCTGACCATTGCGGTATGGATTTCGGCTGTTATTCCCGCCGCGATTTTATATGCTGTCTATTCGCACCTCGAAAATCAAGAAATTCAAATCAATCTACTTAATGTAATAAGTAGAAATCAAATGACAGATGATTATAACCTTGCGGGAACAGGAACCTCAACATCCTCAAACACGCAAGCTCCGATAAAGCCAGCAAATACCTGGACTTGTCCTAAATGTCGCACTATAAACCCTAACACCTTGAACAGATGTACGGCATGCGACCACAAGAAAATGATTTAGGAGAATTGACCTTGCCTAATTTAAACCAATCCGCCGATTACATCGACGAATTAAAAAAACAAACAATAACAAAGGAGGAACATATTATGAAAAAAACAATTGTATGCGTATTATCCGCGCTTATAGCGCTGTCATTAGGCGGATGCGTAAGTGATTCGGATTTTAACGACTTGAAAAATGAGGTGGACGAGCTTAAAAGTGAAGTTGCCGCTTTAAACTCCGGCAATACCGTAACAACACCTGCTGACGAAGCTGGCGACAAAGAAGAGATAGTTGTGGACGAATCCGACGCAGACTATATACTCACCGCCGGTACTTATGAAGTCACCGTCGAAGTGGAAGAGGGTAAATATGATGTTGTGTATGTTTCCGGTGACGGAATATTTGAAGTGCAAGATTTTAACGATCCATTCTATACTAATGGGGAACAAGTTGTGTATGAATCAATGGGTGACGGCGAGAACGATGTCACATCATACAATAATCTTGTTCTTTCAAGCGGTCAAACTATAAGTATTGAGCATACTTTGAAAGTAAAACTCGTAAAAAAATAAATAAAAAATCCCCCTCGGCTGCACCGGCGGTCGAGGGGTTTAATATATTATACCTGAAAAGACCAATACAAATGCCCGATATATGCCGCCTGTGCGCGGGAAGGCATATCGCAGGTGAAGCTGGCAGCGCGGCGCCGTAGGAAATAATGCAAAAATCAGGTAAAATTACAAAATAAAACCGCATACCCAACGCCTTGAAAATGGCTTGGTTATGCGGTTTCAATTGGTTGCGGGGGAAGGACTTGAACCAACGACCTTCGGGTTATGAGCCCGACGAGCTACCAACTGCTCTACCCCACGATATCGCTATCTCTAAAGCCTAATCATTATAGCATACGGCGCGGCGGTTGTCAAGTACTTTTTAGCAATTTTTTGTATTTATATTACGCGTTTTTGATATTTTTTTATTCATCCGCGCCGCGCAGCAGCTTTTGCGTGTAATATTGCTCCAGCTCGGGATAGTCCAAAATTTCCCGTCTGCCCTTTTCGGTTACGGCATATACGCCGCGGCGCACCTTTTTGAACCAGCCGTATGCGTTCATTGAGAGTATAGACGCGGCTTTTTCTATGCCGGTCGCGGCTTTTACCTGCGCGGGCGACATTTCGCCCAGCGCGTCGAGCGCGCAGGCGATTTGAATATTTCGCTCACAGAATGCGGTTACGATTTTTTTGCCGGTGATGCCGCCGACGTTTTTGTCAAGCGTGCGCCCGTCAATTTCCTTTAGGATTGCCGCGCGCTTTTTCTTGTTTTCCGCCACGGGCACGAATGGGAGCGGGTCATAGATTGTTTCGGCGAACGAAAAATCGCCGCGAAGAGTCACAAAAATTAAACCCAGCTCCAGCTTTTTCAAGACGTAGAGGGTTTCGCGAAACTTTTTCGGATTGTAATTTTTCGGCTTCGGCACCGCGACATATACCTTCGCGCCGCTTTTTTGGCGAGTCAGCGCCTGAGCCAGAAGATGAACGGAAAGACTCCGCTTAAGCTCCGTTATTATAAGCTCGTCATCCTTAACCGCCGTAAGGTCGCAGTCCTTGACCTCGGCGTTCACGGTGTAGCCTTGATTTTCAAACAGCGTTTTTACCGGCGCAAACAAATCGCTTTCCGTCATTTCAGCACCTTTGTTTCGCCCGGCTTTATCTCGTAAGCATTCGCCGAATCCACCGTAATCCACACGCTTAACGCGCTCGGATTGTAAACCATATCGCCCGACGCGCTGTATTTCAGGTTTCTTGCCGCGTTCATATAGTCGACGATTTCAATGTTCGTCGCGTACCAAATATCATCCCTGCCGCCTATGTACTCGCAAAAGCTCTCTATCAAATCCCAAATGTTGTCGCGGTCAAATTCGTAGCTGTGGCCCCATACGTACATCATATAGAGGTACTGCCGCTTTTGAAGCGCCGCGAAGCGCTCGGCATTCTGCATAAGGTTGTGCGAATGGTGGCAGGTCGCCGTCCATTCGTAGAGGTCGCGCGGCATTGCGAAATCGTCGGTACTGCCGACAACGCGCGAGTATTCAATGCCGCAGGCGGGAAGCGCCGCCTTTATTTCGTCGGTGTATGAGCCGTTGGGATAGCTCAATCCGCGTACGGGATAACCGCACGCCGCCTCAAGGATTTTTCTGTCCTCGATTATCTGCTCAACAACCTGCGTTATCGGGCACCGCTCAATCGTGGGATGCGTGTACGTATGGCACGATACCTCGTGCCCCTTATACAGCTCCGCGATTTCGTCGGGCTGTACTCTTTCGGGGTCGTCAAATAAGCCTGAATTTAAGTGAAACGTACCCTTAATGCCGTTTTTGTTGAAAATTTCGACGAGCCGTCTGTCCTGAATTTTGCCGTCGTCATAGCTCATCGTAAGAACCTTGTGTTTTCCCTCGGGAAAGCAGATGTAAAATTGTTTTAACAGTCGTTCCATTTTATTTATCTCCTTTATGCTTTAAAGTTATCGAAACCAGCTCGGGGCGGTTGAAAAATCTCGGTATTACCATCGGGTTCCCGAGTCCTCGGCTGACTATTATCGTTGTTTTGTCGAACGCGTACAATCCTCCGACGTATTTCGGGAAGAATATTTTTGACGACGCCCAGCTCGAACGCGGCGAAACTACGCCGCCCAAGGACGGTATTCGCATTTGACCGCCGTGCATATGACCGGACAGTATGAGGTCGAAGCCGCGGCGCCTGAAATAATTCAGCCAATTAGCGCGGTGAAAGAGTAAAATGCTGTATTCGTCCCCGACGCTGAGCTGTGACACGGCGCCGTTTAAAAACTCGTTTATACGCTTGTTTGTGACCGCGAAGGGGTCGTCTATGCCGGAAAGGGACAGCCTTGCGCCGCCGCGCGTCAGGGTTACGCTTTCGTTATGGAGCGTTTGAACGCCGGCGTTATCGAGCGCCGCTTCAAGCTCGGAGTAGTCGTTTCTCCAAATGTCGTGGTTGCCGGTCACGGCGTAGACGGGCGCGATTTCAGAAAGCCTGCGGCAGAGATTAACCGAGTACGAGTACCCGCCCGTGTGGTGTACCAGGTCGCCGGTGGATACGATTATGTCGGGGCGCGTTCGCGCGATTTCCGAAACAAGCCCCGGCACGGTGTCGGAATGCACGTCCGAAATCTGCGCTATTTTATAGCCGTCGAACTCCGGCGGTATACGCGCGGAGCGCAGGGTGTAGCTCGTGATTTGCAGGCGGTTGTCAAGCCCCTTTGCCGCCGCCAGCACCCCGCCCGCGACGGCGAGAGTTTTAATTGTTTTGTTCATTGCTAATCGTCCTTGTGATTTGTTGTGGTGTAAATTTGGGTTTAGCAGACTGATTGACGTTTGCAAACATTGTGCATCAACATAGCATTCTTTTTCTTGAAAAAGATTTAAAAGTTGTTCTTTTTCTGAAAAGAACCAAAAGCACCAAAGGGCTGTGCCCTTTGGAAACCCCTTGTTGTAAGATGTATGTCAGTGTTCTTGGTAATAGGCTCTTACAAGCGAAAAAACTCAGGGTCTTGGACATACTGACGAAAAGGTTAGCATCTTCTATAGACAAGAGATTTTTCAAAACCGAAATCAGCCATACCCGACGCGGCAGTCGGAATATATAAAAACATCCGTTTTTATATATTCTCTCCTTTAGCTTGCGCAAGTGGGATTGTGTTAATATTCTCCAAAAGCGAAACGACAGTTTCGCACGCAGGTCAAGGACT
>JAJPXA010000083.1:2357-4068 GCA_021205715.1 Bacillota bacterium | reverse complement strand
AAACCCCTCCGTCACGTCCTTGAAATGCTACGCATTTCAAAAACGTGCCACCTCCCCTAGTAGGGGAGGCTTTTGGACGAGCATTGCAAGGCTCCCCTACTAGGGGAGCTGTCCGCCTTTGGCGGACTGAGGGGTTTAAAAGGGACGTCGAGGGTTTTGACTTTGCGGAGCAAAGTCAAGTGTCCCCTACGAAGTTTACTGTACTCAAAAAGCGAAACGATAGTTTCGCAGCAAAGTTTAGGTCAAGCCTTTTTAAAGGCTTGCGAGGGTTTGGGGCGAGTAGCCCCAAGTCCAACGCACCTAAACCCAAATTTACACCCTGCGCCGCGCGCGTTTAAAGAATTGCGGGCGAGCTTGTGAAATCCTTGCCGCCGGCGCGGTTCATCATTTCGGACGAGCAAAGCGCGTGTATGTCACGCACCTTCACGTCAAGCGCGAACGACGGTGAGCCGCCTTTATACAAAGCCGCCTTCGTTATTATCGGAAGCTCCGATTTTTCCTTTATCTCCCTTAATATCCGTCTGCCGTTATCATTCGCTGCCAAAACACGGATATAGCTTATATCGTAAACCCTGTCAATACCCAAAACCGCGGACAAAATCACACGCCGCACCCTGCTCATGGTATAACGCTTACTTTTAACCCTGCGGCATAGATCTTCAAACGACACCGCGCTTTTCGCCGCGGATATAATTCGGTTTTCAAGTCCCTCTCCCATATCGTTTATACGCACCAGCGATTTTGCGTCCGCAAGACGAAGCGTTCCCAAAATCAAACTGTCGATGTTCGATATATCATAGGACATATCCGACTTTGAATACAGTGCGTACGCGCTCTTCGGCACATATTTACTGTAATCCGCACCGCCGCGTATCAGCTCTCGTATATACGACGCGCTCGCGATACCGCTCGCCGCCGCGCCGTCGTGCGCACCGCCGCAATCAGCGCCGCTGTCGTGCGCGGCGCCGCGGCGCGTTATCGAAACGGGTATTATGCCGCTCCCGATACGTTTAAGCGCGCGGATATATTCAACCGCCAATATATTGTTCGGCTGCGATAATATATCGCCGCCGATAATCTCGCCATACGCCTCGTGCCGCGCCCGAGCAAAGCTATTACCCTCGGAAAGAAGCGACTTTATCCGCGCCGAAATCTCATCTGTTTCGCTATCGAGAATTTGCGCGGCATCTTTAAGCCGCTGTATGTTGCCGCACTCCGAGCCAAAGTACAAATTGTCCGTCACTCCGAGCTTATCCAAAAGCGTCACGCCGCCCAAGGCGAATATTTGCGCGGTGTTCAGGGCGCAGCACACCGGAAGCTCAAGCACAAGGTCGCAGCCGTTTAAAACCGCCGCTCTCGCGCGGACGAGCTTATCCGCACAGGCGGCGTCGCCGCGCTGAACAAAGCCGCCGCTCATAACCGCAATCACTCCGTCGCACTCCTCTTTCACTCTCTCAATCTGATACTTGTGTCCGTTGTGGAACGGATTGTACTCCGCTATAATCCCTCCGATTTTCATCACGCTTCACCTCAGTGTAATTATACATCATAAGCCGCTTTATGTAAAGTGTGTTTGACAATTTGCATCCCGTTTTTCGCGGGTTTGGGAAATTATACCGCGCTTTTTTTCGTCTTTTTTTGCTCTTTTGGGAACATTTTTTGCGCATATATTGAATTTTTTCACGTTTTATGTTATAGTTTGTTGGACAGT
>JAJPXA010000083.1:1573-2347 GCA_021205715.1 Bacillota bacterium | reverse complement strand
CTGAAAAGTCAAATACACAGCGGAATCATTTCCGCAAAAAGGAGAATTATTATGAAAAAATCAATCTTACCAATCACTCTTGCAGCCGTTCTTGCGCTGTCTTCGACCGCTTTGGCATCGGATTTCAGCGACATAAGCGGTCACTGGGCGGAGGAAACAATCGAAAAGTGGGCTGACAAGGACATCATATCCGGCTATCCGGACGGAACGTTTTTGCCGGACAACACGGTAACGCGCGCGGAATTTGCGAAAATCATCACAAACGCGTTCGATTTGGAAAACACAAACGAAAATACGCTTACGGAAAATCCGTATGACGATGTTGACGAGGACGCTTGGTATTGGCAGTATGTCAGCTGCGCCGCCTCTTACATTCCGGTCTATCCGCTTCCGGTGACATATGAGAGCAATATTCCGTACATCGATAACCACGACGACGCTTCAAACGGATTTCTCCCCGACACTCCGGTGCTTCGCGCTCACGCGGCGGAAACGCTGTCGGAAATAAAGATTGAGCGCGACAGCTTGGAAATCACGATGCCGACTATTAGCGAAATACAGCAGGACTTGCTCGACACCTTTGCCGACGCGGATTTCGAGGAGCTGTTCGGCGGAATGCATGGTGTGCCGGATAATGTCAGCCGTATGTTCGAATACGCGTGGCTCGCGAACGAGCTTGGCATAATGGAGGGCGACGCCGACGGGTACTTCCTCCCCTACGGTCAGCTCACAAGAGCGGAGCTGGTCACCTTGGTTGACAGAATGATTGAAGAA
>JAJPXA010000083.1:0-1563 GCA_021205715.1 Bacillota bacterium | reverse complement strand
TGAAGAATAATCAAAGAATAATACTTATATATGCCGATATAAAAAGAACCGCCTGTAGAATTGTCACAGGCGGTTCTTTCAATATACCTATCCAAAAGCCTTATTCAAATTATCTGTCCTTATAAAATGCCGTGTACGCCTTATACGCCATATAAACGTCCGTCTTTGCCGTCACCTCGAACGGCGCGTGCATCGAAAGCACCGGCACACCGCAGTCGACAACATCCATATTCAGATTCGCCACATACTGCGCTATCGTTCCGCCGCCACCCTGGTCAACCTTGCCAAGCTCGCCCGACTGCCATACGACCTTATTGTCGTTCATTATCTTTTCGACCTCATACATAAACTCCGCGCTTGCGTCCGATGAGCCGGATTTTCCGCGCGCGCCTGTGTATTTTATAACGCACATTCCGTAACCCGCAAGCGACGCGTTATTCTTTTCATACGCGCTCGCATAGTTGGGGTCAAGCGCCGCGTTTACGTCCGATGAAAGACACGCGGAATTTCTTATGACCTTGTTATACGCAGTAACGGAGCAGCTGCCTTTGATTTTCTCCACTATCTCCGCGACGGTCATTTCAAAATATGCGCTGAGCATTCCCGTGTTTCCACAGGAGCCGATTTCCTCCTTGTCAACCAGAAGCGCGACCGCCGTTCTTTTCGGGCTTGCAATATCCGTTATACCTCTTATCGTCGTATACGCGCACACTCTGTCGTCCTGACCGTAGGAGCCGATAAAGCTCTCGTCGATACCGACGTTTTTCGCCTTAAACGCCGGAACAATCTCGATTTCGGCATTTAAGAAATCGCTCTCCGTCACGCCGTAACGGCTGTTTAAAAGCTTCAAAACGCCGAATTTTACCTTGTTTTCGACATCCTCGCCCACGGGTATGCCGCCGAACAGAATATTTAAATTCTCGCCCTCGATACCGTTTGCCAATTTCTTGTTCATCTGCTCGCCCGCAAGGTGCGGCAGGAGGTCGGTTACGCAGAAAACGGGATCATTCTCACTCTCGCCGATGTTAATCTCAACCTTTTTTCCTTCTTTTGTGAACATAACTCCGTGCATCGCAAGCGGAATCGCTGTCCACTGGTATTTCTTGATGCCGCCGTAGTAATGCGTTTTCAAAAGCGCCATATCCTCGCTTTCATAAAGCGGGTTCTGCTTAAGGTCAAGACGCGGCGAATCGATATGCGCGCCGACGATGTTCATACCGTTTTCGATATCGTCCGTACCGATAACCGCCGCGAAAACGTTTTTACCGCGGTTTATCTTGTAAACCTTGTCGCCCGCCTTGAGCGTTTCAAAGCCGTCGAGCGGACGAAATCCCGCCGCCTCGATAATTTTCACGGTTTCCGCCACGCACTCGCGCTCTGTTTTTCCCTTGTCGAGAAATTCCCTGTAGCTGTCGCAGAATTTGAACATATCCGCCTTTTCGTCGTCCGTTATAATCTCGTAAACGTTTTTGCGGCTGTACGACAGCTCGTTGTATAAATCCTTATCCGACATAATATTTTTGCCTCCCTGTATAATCTTCGTTTAAACCAAAGATTTCATAT
>JAJPXA010000253.1 GCA_021205715.1 Bacillota bacterium | reverse complement strand
TCGAGGCACATCATCTTGTTTCTGTAATATGACTTCATCGTGTCAATCTTATCCATATAACCCGTGTATTCATAGCCGAAAACGCGAAGTCCGAGCATCTTTTTAACAAGCGCGTCCTTTACGAAATCTCTGTCGCCTCTCGCGCTGCACTCGTCTATAATACTCTCCAAGAGAGCCTTTTCCATAACATAAAGCTCCATTGACGCGTTTGTCGTTTTGGGATAATACGGCTGAACCTCGATATCGCATACCTTTTTGTTTTCGTCAAAATCAAGCAGTGTAAATCTCGAAAGCTCTGCGTCCTCAGCGCCCTTTATGTTTTTATAAATCACGGTCACGTCGGACTGATTTTTTATATGATTTTCAACGACATCGTTAAAATCGATGTTGTATATGAAATTGCCCAGCGACAGGATAACATAGGTCTGCGGACTTCTCTGAAGGAAATCGCGTATGCCCGAAAGCATATCTATATTGCCCTTTATGACGCCCGACGACATCGTTTCAACATTCGGCGGGAGAACATTAAGACCTCCGTTCTTTCTGTCAAGATCCCACGGCTTACCGGACTTTATGTGGTCCATAAGCGAGGAATAATTGGATTCGGTTACAACTCCGATATTCACAACTCCCGCGTTCGCCATATTCGAAACCGCGAAGTCGATAATTCTGTATCTGCCCGCGATAGGAAGCGCTGAATTTGCGCGTATATCCGTTATCGGCGGTATTTTATCTTCACTTGTAAGGATAACTCCCATTACTTCTCTTATCATTTATTTAATTCTCCTTTCTCAGTCCTTCTCAATCATACTTCCCTTGGCGATATCCTCGCCTGCCGAAACAACCGCTCCGCCCTCGACAAGCACAAGTCCGTGCGTGCAGTACTTCGACGCGTGAGGATTATCCTCGACTTCGGTAACGCCCACCTTCGCGCCGTCCTCGATAACGGCGTCGCTTCCGATAACGCTCTTTTCGATTACAACGTTATTGCCTATTTTCGCGCCCGGGAATATTACCGAATCTTTTACGACCGTGTTCTCGCCTATCTCGACAGCTCCGAAAATCACGCTGTGATTTACCTGTCCGTATATTGAGCATCCCTCTGTTACTGTGGAGTTTATTATTTTCGCCCCCACTCCCACGTAATGCGGCGCGAGAGCCATATTTCTCGAATAAATGGGCCATTTTCTGTCGTTTATCTCAAACTTGGGAGGATTGTCGATAAGATCCATATTCGCCTCCCAAAGGCTCTGGATTGTTCCGACGTCCTTCCAATATCCCTCAAATTTATAGCTCATCATTTTTTCCTTGTTGGCGAGCATTGTGGGAATAATATTCTTTCCGAAGTCGTTATCGGAATTAACATCTCTCTCATCGTCCTCGAGATATTTCTTTAAAGCCGAATATTTAAATATGTAAATACCCATCGACGCGAGATTTGATTTCGGATTTTCGGGTTTTTCCTCAAACTCGGTAATCTCCGCCGCGTCGTTTACGTTCATAATGCCGAATCTCGACGCTTCCTCCCACGGCACCGGCATAACCGCAATCGTTACCGCCGCGTCCGATTCAACGTGCGCGTTGAGCATTTCAAGATAATTCATCTTGTAAATGTGGTCGCCCGAAAGAATAAGAACGTGTTCGGGATTGAAGCCCTCAAGGAAGCTCAAATTCTGATAAATAGCGTTCGCTGTGCCCTTGTACCACTCGCCCGCTTTCGCGCTTTGATACGGCGGCAGAACATACGCGCCTCCGTGGCTTCTGTCCAAGTCCCACGGGTTTCCGTTTCCTATGTATGTGTTTAATTCAAGCGGCTGATACTGTGTCAAAACTCCGACCGTGTCAATGCCCGAATGCACGCAGTTCGAAAGAGGGAAATCTATAATCCTATACTTTCCCCCGAAAGGAACCGCGGGTTTTGCCACATTCTTTGTCAAGGCTCCCAATCTTGAGCCTTGTCCGCCCGCCAATATCATTGCTACGCATTTTTTTGATACCATTTTACCATCTCCTCCGATTTCTTGTTTTTTTATTTATTTAACGGTATACTTTTTGCTTTTGCCGACGCTTTTTTCACCGTTCCCGTTTTTTTCGAGCCTTTTTCCTGCTCCGGGATTTTCATAAGATACATAACGGAATTTGCGTCGACGGATACTTTGATTGTGTAATCCATATCGCTGTACTGAACCTTTTGCGTTTTGTATTTTTTGCGCCGTATAAGACGGTTGCCTCCGTATTTGGTTGAGTTGGAATGTATTATAACCTCGTACTCGCCCGCCTCGGGCACGCCTATCTTGTAAACGGGTCTGTCTATCGGCGTGAAATTCGCGACAACCACAACGTTATCCTCCGGCTTTCTGCCTCGTCTTATATACGAAAGCACCGAATTTTCGCTGTCCGCGTCGTTTATCCATCTGAAGCCGTCCCAGCCGTCGTCAAGCTCCCACATCGCCTTATGAGCTTTGTAGAAATTGTTTAAATCCCTGATGAAAGTTTTGAGCTTCCTATGCTTTTCGTTTTCGAGCAAATTCCATTCAAGCTGGTCGTCAAAGCGCCACTCGAGGAATTGTCCGAACTCACCGCCCATAAACAGAAGCTTCTTTCCGGGCATCGACATATAATAACCCATAAGCGTCTTGTACGCCGAGAATTTTTCCTCGTATGTTCCGTACATTTTGTCTATAAGCGAATGCTTGCCGTGAACGACCTCGTCGTGCGAAAGCGGAAGTATATAATTTTCCGAATACGCGTACATCATCATAAACGTGAGCAGACTGTGGTTGTCCTTTCGGAAATACGGATCCATCGACATATATCTTAACGTGTCGTTCATCCAGCCCATATTCCATTTGAACATAAATCCCAAGCCGTCGTTTTCCGGCGGTGCGGTAACCAAGGGCCACGCCGTGGATTCCTCAGCTATCATCAGGAAATTCGGATGCTCCGTACACATCGTCTTGTTGAGCTTTTTAAAGAACTCGACCGCCTCCAGATTTCCGTTTCCGCCGTAAATATTCGCCGTCCATTCACCGTCGTTTCTCGAATAGTCGCGGTAGAGCATAGACGATACCGCGTCGACTCTCAAGCCGTCAATGTGATACACCTCCGCCCAGAAGTTAGCCGATGATATAAGAAACGATACAACCTCGCTTTTGGAGTAATCGAAAACCATCGTACCCCAATCCTTATGCTCGCCCATTCTCGGGTCGGCATACTCATATGTCGGCGTGCCGTCGAACATTCTGAGTCCGTGCAAATCCCTCGGGAAATGCGCCGGAACCCAGTCCATTATAACGCCTATCCCCGCCTTGTGGCATTGATTTATGAAATATTTAAGCTCCTCGGGTGTTCCGTATCGCGAGGTCGCGGAGAAATACCCCGTTACCTGATAACCCCACGAGCCGTCGAACGGATATTCCATAAGCGGCATCAGCTCTATATGCGTGTAGCCCATATCGAGAACATACGGTATAAGCTCATCCGCAAGCTCCTTATACGTGTAAAACTCACCGTCCTCGTGTATTTTCCACGAACCCGCGTGAACCTCGTAAATATTCATCGGCATTTCGAATATATTCGCCTTTGCCTTAGCGTTAAACCACCGCTTATCCGCCCATTTAAAAGGCTTTTCAATATCATAAACCACAGACGCGGTACCGGGCCTTAACTCGCTTTCAAACGCGTAAGGGTCGGATTTAAGCACGGTGTTCCCGTCAAAATCCTCAATCGAATATTTATACATATCGCCCTCTTTAATATCCGTGAAAAATCCGCACCAAATTCCGGTTGTTCCGATTTTCTCCAATTCTCTGCCGTAAACATCCCAGTTATTAAAGCCGCCCGAAAGCATTACGCGTTTCGCATTCGGCGCCCAAACCGCAAATCTCATACCGGTAACGCCGTCCAATGTTACCTTATGCACCCCCAGCATTTCGTATGCTTTAAAGTTATCGCCGGTATTAAACAAGTAAGTTTGAAACTCGCTTATATTTGCCGGGCAGTTTTCATTTGCCATACTTTCTCTCCTTTACAAATTATTTTTTATCAAAAGACCGCTATGCTACTGTAGGC
>JAJPXA010000058.1 GCA_021205715.1 Bacillota bacterium | reverse complement strand
GTATACAGCAGATATTTGGATGATTTTTCAAGATTTAAAGATTAATTTAAGGGGATTTTATATATGAAAGAAATAGACAACGAGCCTTTTGACAACAGCGAAACGGACGGCGGTGAAAACGCCCCCGAAAGCGGCGCGGAAAAATACACGGAAGAAGATGTAATACCTCTTTCCGTATCCGATATAGAAACGGAAGATATAGAGGACGATTTCGCGCTTCCGGAGGACGGTATGTTGTTTGACGGCGCGTACTGCGATGATGAGGACGATGATTTTGACGCCGACGATAACGGTGATACATATGCCGACATCGAGCCGGAGGATGATTTTCTCGCGGCTGCGGATGAGGAGCCGGATAACGGCGGCAATGACAACGAAAACGGAGCAAAGCGCGGAATGAGCAAATCATTAAAGATTTTTTTAGCCGTTATAATAATCATAGCCGCCGCGGCGGCGGGTTTTTACGCGTGGGGAATATTATCCGCGCCGAAAACCGTTATTATGCGAAACACTTATATCGAGGACATAAACGTGGGCGGAAAGACCTATGACGAGGCGGCGGAGCTTATGGCAAGCTCCAATCTTCTCAACGATCAGGTTATAACGCTTGTGTCGGGGGAGAGTACCTATACGATAAACGGCAGCGAGATAGGAATAACTCCGAATTTGGCGGACACGGTAAGCAACGCGTTTAATTACGGAAAAACCTCAAACGCGTTTGTAAATGGATTTTTAAATATAAAATCATTGTTCGCAAAAACAACAATAATTCCCGCCGGAGCGATAGATTCGTCATTACTTGCGGAAAAAATAAACGAGTTCGGAGTTTCGCTTCACGGCGAGCTGGCAAATCACTATGTGGAAATCAACACCGAGGATTTCACCGCGGTAATATGGCCCGGTCACAGCGGATATAACCCGTATGACGAAAATTCCTATGCCGCCGCCGAGCAGACGGTAATCGAGTATTTAAACAACAGCAGCTATTATAATATACCCGTGGAGCTGCCGGTAAGCGCGCCCGCAGAGCTTACGCTTGAAGCGTTCGACGCGGCGGGTTACGCCGAGTCCTCGGACGCGTATTTTGCGGTTGAAAATAACGAGGTGACGATTGTTCCCGAGCAAAACGGACGCTACATCGATAAGGAAGAGGCGGCGGCGATTTTGCCGCAGGTCACGGAGGGCGGCGATGCGGTAAAAATACCGTACTATATCTTATATCCCGACATAACAGCGGAGCAGCTCGGCGCGAAGCTGTTTAATTCCACACTCGCGTCATATTCCACCTCATACGGCGGCTCGACCGAAAACAGAAAGGCGAATGTCGCGAGAGCGGCGGAGCTTATTAACGGTACGGTTATAGCCGCGGGAGAAACCTTTTCCTTTAACGACACCGTCGGAAACAGAACCGTGGAGAACGGCTTTTACACCGCCACGGAGTATGTAAACGGCGAATCGGTAGAGGGCATAGGCGGCGGAACGTGTCAGGTAAGTACGACGCTTTATTCTGCGGTTTTATACGCGGATTTGGGTATAGTAAGCCGCACGAATCACGAAATGACGGTAGGCTATGTTCCGTTGGGACAGGACGCCACGGTGGCTTACGGCGGCATAGATTTTAAATTTAAAAACACAAGCGACTATCCGATAAAAATAAAAACGACCGCCGACGGCACAACGATTACGGTATCGATAATCGGAACCGCGTGGGAGCCGGAAAGAACGGTTGAGATAAAGCATTCAACAACAACGGAAGGGGAGGACACCATTGTTGAGTCGACAAGATACGTGTACGAAAACGGTGTTCTTATGAGTACCGACCCGCTCGGCAAAAGCCGTTATAAACCGCATAAGGAAACAGAGGATTAAAGCGGCAATGCCTTGATTTGGAATAAAAAACGCGCTTTTCACTTTTCGGTGAAAAGCGCGTTTTTTCAATTATCACTGCTCCGAGAGCTTTGATATCATCACTACCGCTTCGGCGCGTTTTACGCTGTTGTTGGGGAGTATCGTGTTGTCCTCATAGCCGCTTACGGCGCCCAGCGTCAGAAGCTTTCCTATTCCATCCGCCGCCCAGTCGGGTATATCCGCCGCGTCGGCGAAATTACATTCGGAGGCGGTTACACTGTCGCCGGCGCATCTGCCTAAAATTGTCATCGCCTCGGCGCGCGTGATTTGCTCATTCGGCGCGAAGCTTACGCTTCCGTCATCATTGGCGCGTCCGTTTATTATGCCGATGTCGTACATCGCTTTTACATAATTTTGCGCCCACGCTTGTATGTCGCCGCTGTCGGCGAAAATCAGCGGCTCGTCCGCGTACTCGTCCGCGTCAATGCCCATAAATTTGCATACGATTGACGCAAATTCGGCGCGCGTTATATAATTGTCGGGATAAAAATACAATCCGTTTTCGGTTTCAACGCCGTTTATTATGCCGCTCTCGGACATTTTGCTTATTGTGCTTTCCGCCCAGTGACCGCTCGTGTCGGAAAACGGGTTAAATCTCGGATAATCGGCTATAGTAACGGGTATTTCCTTTGTGCAATTTCCCGCTGTTATGATTATTTTGCCCGTTTTGTTTGCGCTGTCGGCAAGCGTGAATATGCCCTCGTCGTTTACGGTTCCTATATCGCCCTCCGTCGACCAGCTGTACAATCTGTCGCTGCAAATAAGCTCCACGCCGTTTACGTATGCCAACGCCGATAAGTTCAGCTGTAATTCTTCGTTTGCCTCGGTATATATGCTGTCTATCTCGCGCCAATCGTCCTCGTTGTAAATTTTAATCTCGCTCGGATTTTCGTATACCTCGTACTCACGGGTTTCGTATACCTCGCCGCCTGTTATCGTTACGGTTATATGACCCTCGCCGGAAAATTCGATATATCCGTTTGAGTCGACCGTGCTTGTTGAGCTGCCGCCGTTTTCGATATTAAAATCAAGGCTGTAGCTGTCCATATTAAAGTATGCCGTGTCATACACAGACTCTATTCCTATATTGACCGACGCGCCCGAGAGATAGTTATGGTTCTCGTTTTCGCCGCCGAAATTTACCACCCACGGAATATCCGTCCTTGTTCTGTCATCGCGTATAAACAGGAAATTCGCGACCGAACGCTGATAGCCGTCGGACGGCGAATTCATTATCAAAAACTCTTCGCTTCCCGGGAACACCGCGCCTATAGTGGTTGAGCCGCCGCCGTCGAGATTAATCGCGTCGATGCAGCCCAACTCCTTCAAGCGTTCCGCTACGGTGCCTATCTGCGCGCCGTAGCTGTAGCCGGATTGACGCCCGTCAATCGTGTAAAACACAGACGAGCCGTCCTCCTTAACGCCCACGGCGGTTCTCGGCGCGGCTTGGTAATCGCTTACGGCGCAGTTTTCGCCGCCGCGCAAAATTCTGCCGCCGGTGGAGCTTATCGCCTGATCCGCTTCCGCCCAATCCGATCTTGAATTATTTACAACACAATTGCCGACACTTAAAGTATCTCCCGGATTCAGCGACGATACGAACGCGACGCATTCGTCGATGCCGTCGGTTTCAAGCGCAAGCACAATTTTGCCCTCCGGAATCGCGAGATTGCCGTTGTATACGGACACATCGTCAACCGTCATAAAGAGCGCGTCGTCTATCGCGAGCTTGCCGCTTACAGGCGTGCATACCACAAAATAGCAATTCGAGGATGTGTGCGTCGACGCGCCGAAGTCGTCGGTAAACATAAATATCGAGCCGAATCCGGCTTGGTACCATTTGTTTATACATTCCACGCCGACGCTTGTTTCGCCGTTTGAGAGCGTGGTGACTATTTCAAGCCAATCGATAAACGCGCTGCCGTCGCTTTTGAAAGCGACAGCCTCCTGACCCTCGTTCACGGCGGACACAATTTCGCCGTCGATTATGACATTTCCCATCGGAATACCCGTTTGGAATGAAAAATAATCCGCGTTTATTCCGCCGATGGTGCGCGTTCCCGAGTCGATAAGAGTTTGCTCCGCCGATGAAAGCGTTCGAGTGCCCCATATCGAAGTCCCGTTTGCGACAATTGGCTTAGCGTCACTGTTCGGAGTGTATTCTATATATG
>JAJPXA010000010.1 GCA_021205715.1 Bacillota bacterium | reverse complement strand
CTCCAACGGTGAAAAAGCTGTGCCTCATTATGAATGTAGGTTTGTCAATGATGTTTTACACATCATTGACAAACCTACAATAAATTTTAAAAAGAGTAATAGTTATTATTGACAAACACAATTGAAATATGGTATACTTTAATCATCAAATAAAGCCTTATTCCGACCCTCTTTTCGGACGTTCACCGTTAAGGGGAAACGCCACAAGCTTTATCGGGATTTAAGGCACGCCGCGGCACGGTAACTCGGGCGAGCGGAAGTTTAAAAAAATTTAAAAGATTTATTTTAAGGAGGATTTTAACAATGGACGCATGGAGAGGATTTAAAAAGGGTGAATGGGATAAGGAAATCGACGTAAGAGATTTTATCCAAAGAAACTATACGCCTTATGACGGCGATGAGTCATTCCTTGCAGGCCCCACGGAGGCGACGGACAAGCTTTGGGGTTATTTACAGCAGTTACAAAAAGAAGCCCGCGCGAAGGACGGAGTGCTTGATATGGAAACAAAGGTTGTTTCCGATATTACGGCGTACGGCGCGGCGTATATGAGCGATGAATTAAAGGATCTTGAAAAAATAGTGGGTCTTCAGACAGACAAACCTCTTAAGCGTGCTTTTATGCCTTACGGCGGTATAAAGATGGCGGAGCAGGCTTGCTCAACCTACGGTTACGAGGTTGACCCCAAGCTTCATGAGATTTTCACCAAATACACAAAGACGCATAACGACGGTGTATTTGACGCGTATACGCCGGAAATGAAAGCGGTTCGCCACAATAAGATTATAACCGGTCTGCCGGATACATACGGACGCGGCAGAATCGTGGGAGATTACAGAAGAATCGCGCTTTACGGTATCGATTACCTTATCGAAAAGAAGAAAGAGGACTTTGCCAATATCGGTGACGGAACAATGACGGACGATGTTATTCGTTTGAGAGAAGAGGTTTCGATGCAGATTAAGGCGCTCCAGAAGATGAAGGTTATGGCGGCGGATTACGGATTTGATATTTCCGTTCCCGCGGCAAACGCGCAGGAGGCTATTCAGTGGCTTTACTTCGGCTATCTTGCCGCAATAAAGACGCAGAACGGCGCCGCGATGAGCGTCGGCAGAGTTTCGACATTTATCGATATTTATGTACAGCGTGATATAGAGGAAGGCGTTTTGACGGAGCAGGCGGCTCAGGAGCTTATCGACCACTTCGTAATGAAGCTGCGTATGGTTAAGTTCGCTCGTATTCCGAGCTACAACAACCTTTTCTCGGGTGACCCCGTTTGGGCTACGCTTTCAATCGGCGGTCGCGGCATAGACGGACGCAATATGGTTACAAAGAGCGATTTCCGTTTCCTGCATACGCTTGAAAATATGGGCCCCGCGCCAGAGCCGAATCTTACGGTTCTCTATTCGGCGAAGCTTCCGGACGCGTTTAAGAAGTACGCGGCGGCAATCTCAATCAGAACCAGCTCGGTTCAGTACGAGAACGACGACGTAATGCGCGTTCAGTGGCTTGACGATTACTCAATCTGCTGCTGCGTATCAGCGACACAGACGGGTAAGGAAATGCAGTTCTTCGGAGCGCGCGCAAACCTTGCGAAGTGTCTGCTTTACGCTATAAACGGCGGACGCGATGTGCGCACAAAGGAGCAGTGCGGCCCCGAGCAGACACCTATCACGAGCGAATATCTCGATTACGACGAGGTTATCCGCAAGTTTGACAAGATGATGGATTGGCTTGTGGGCGTTTACGTAAACGCGCTTAACCTTATCCAGTATATGCACGACAAGTATTACTACGAGGCAGCGGAGCTTGCGCTTATGGACACAAATCTTCGCCGCACGTTCGCGACCGGTATCGCCGGATTCTCGCACGTTGTTGACTCGCTTTCGGCTATTAAGTATGCCAAGGTAAGAACGGTTCGCGAGCCGGACGGTATGGTTGAGGATTACATCGTAGAGGGCGATTTCCCGCGCTACGGAAACGACGACGATCGCGCGGACGATATAGCGGTATGGCTTCTTAAAACATTTAAGAAAAAGCTCGACAAGCATCACACCTACCGCGACAGTGAGCCGACAACTTCGATTTTGACAATCACATCGAACGTTGTATACGGTAAGGCTACAGGCACTTTGCCGGACGGACGCCGTTCGGGAGAGCCGCTTTCACCGGGTGCGAATCCGAGCTACGGCGCGGAGAAGAACGGCTTGCTTGCGTCGCTTAACTCGCTTACCAAGCTGCCGTATGAGTACGCTCTTGACGGTATTTCAAATACTCAGACAATTAACCCCGACGCGTTGGGTCACGACGAGGAGGAGAGAAAGAAGAACCTTGTTCAGATTATGGACGGCTACTTCACAAAGGGTGCTCATCACCTCAACGTAAACGTATTCGGACGCGAAAAGCTCATTGACGCTATGGAGCATCCGGAAAAGGAAGAGTACGCAAACTTCACGATAAGAGTTTCGGGTTACGCTGTTAAGTTCATCGATTTGAACCGTGAGCAGCAGCTCGACGTTATCTCGCGTACCTGCCACGACAGAATGTAACGCTATGGCGATCGCTAATGTTCATTCTCTCGAAAGCTTCGGCTCCGTGGACGGACCCGGAGTGCGGTATGTGATATTTTTGCAGGGGTGCAGGCTGCGCTGTCAGTTCTGCCATAACCCCGATACGTGGAGTACCAAAACCAACCAACAGTTTACAGCCGACGAGCTGCTTGAAAAAGCGATGCGGTATCGGCTCTACTGGGGCGAGGACGGGGGTATAACCGTAAGCGGCGGCGAGCCGCTTATGCAGATAGATTTCCTTATTGAGTTTTTCAAAAAGGCAAAGGCTGAGGGTATACACACGACGATTGACACCGCGGGTCAGCCGTTTGCCGAGGAAGAACCGTTTATTTTGAAGTTTAACGAGCTTATGAAGTATACGGATTTGGTAATGCTTGATATAAAGGAGATAAACGACAATCGGCACAAGGTTATTACCGGCGCGTCGAATGAGAATATTCTCAAAATGGCGCTGTATTTGGACGGGATAAACAAGCCTGTTTGGATACGTCACGTGCTTGTTCCCGAGAGAAGCGATTTCGATGAGGATTTAAAGGCGCTTGCGGAGTTTATAAAAACGCTCGGTAACGTCGAAAAGGTCGAGGTTCTGCCGTATCACACCTTGGGTGTACACAAATGGCAAGAGCTTGGAATCGATTATCCGCTTGAGGGTATACCCTCACCCTCAAAGGAACGCATCGAAAACGCGAACGCGATTTTGCAAACCGCAATGCAGAAGTAAAAACCACAACAGTGCGCGATTTTCGCGCACTGTTTTTGTGTTGAATTTAAGCGGGCGCCGAATAAAAATGCGGACGGTCGGAATGTGTCACGCGGCTTGCGGTGAGCGCGTATTATGCAGGGAGGATATTTTATGGTTGAAAATTATCAAATTATACTTGACGGGGAGTTAAGGAAAATTCGGGAGCGCGGCGCTGTTCCGACACTGCTTCTGCACGCTTGCTGCGCACCGTGCTCAAGCTATGTTTTGGAGTATTTGAGCGAATACTTTAATATAACGCTGTTTTTTTACAACCCCAATATATCGCCCGAGGCGGAATTTGACAAGCGCGCGGGCGAGCTTGGGAGGCTTGTTTCGGAGCTGCCGCGCAAAAATGATATAAGCGTTGTTGTCGGGAGCTACGACAGCGGGCGGTTTTTTGAAATGTCAAAGGGGCTTGAGGATATGCCCGAGGGCGGCGAGCGGTGCTTTAGGTGCTACCGCCTGCGGCTTGCCGAAACGGCGGCATATGCCAAGGAGGGCGGTTTCGATTATTTTACCACGACCCTTTCGATAAGTCCGCACAAAAACGCGCAAAAATTGAATGAGATAGGCAAAGAGCTGAGCGCCGAGTGCGGCGTGAGCTATCTGTACTCCGATTTCAAAAAACGCGGCGGGTATAAGCGCTCCTGCGAGCTTTCGGCGGAATACGGGCTTTACCGCCAAAATTATTGCGGATGCGTATTTTCAAAAGCTGAGGCGCAAAGGCGCGAAGCGCAAAAAATCGGGCAATAATATTTTAGTGTTGTAAATAATCGAAAAGTATGGTACAATAT
>JAJPXA010000079.1:3213-4110 GCA_021205715.1 Bacillota bacterium | reverse complement strand
GCATAACATACCAATGGAGGAAAATTATATGAAAAAAAGAATTATTGCCGCCCTAACTGCGGCGGCGCTGGCACTCGCGCCGCTCGGCGCGTTTGCCGCGGACACATCCGAAACAGAAGCGGCGCTCACGGCTGTCAAGGGGAAGATTGACATACCGGAAAGCTACACCGAATTTTCGGTGAACTATTACGATAACAGTGATGATGTAAGCTATTATTTCACGTGGTCAAACACCGACTCAACAGAGAGCCTTGCGGTTGAAGCGGACGCCGAGGGACGGATAACGTATTATTCTCTCGACAGCAACAACGATTATTACAGTGACGATGTCAATCTCGCGCAATACAGCGCTGCGGATGTGCGCGAATTCGCCAAAACAAAGCTCGAGCGAATTATGCCCGAGGCGTTCGGCGCAGATGATACGCTTGTCGTGTCGTCGTCAATCTACAGCTCCGGCAGAAACCGCTATAACGTGGTGTTTAAGCGCGAGAAAAGCGGCGAGGAGGTTTTGTACGACTATGTGGGAGTTGTTTTGGGCGTTGACGCGGACGGCGCGCTTTACGTGAAATACGTGAATATAAGCTATAATTATGACGCGGAATTTGAAACACCGACGGATGAAATCGCGGATTTAAACGCCGCTTATCAAGCCGTGTCGCCCGCAGAGCTGCAATATTACATAAAATACTCGTATGAAAACGGTAAAACCGTAAAAACCGCGGATTTGCATTATGTAAGCCGACATAAGTATATGTCCGTCTACAGCGGTGAGCCGATTGATGTCTATTATTCCGACGAAGTATACGCGGATGCGAGCGCGTCAGCCGAGGCAGGCGGCTCGGGTAACACGCTTAGCGACGCGGAAATAGCGAAGCTTGAAGAAATAGGCGGCTTGAA
>JAJPXA010000079.1:0-3203 GCA_021205715.1 Bacillota bacterium | reverse complement strand
CTTGAAGTCCGCGGATGAAATTTTAAGCACGGCAAAGGGTATTGAAATATTAGGCTTGAGCGACGATGCCGCGGTGAAATATTCATATATTTATGAAGAGGGCGACGGCAGTTATACAATATCACTGTCGCTCACAAACGGAGTATATATAACCGCAGACGCTAAAACGGGCGAGATATTGAGCATTTACAACTATCACTACGACAATGCCCCCAATCCCGATAAAAACGCGGCAACGGCGGACGCGGCGCGCGAGAAAATCGACGCGTTTTTAAACGAATATTCAAGCAAATTCGGCGAATACAAAGAGGTCGGCTCCGAGGAAAGCGACGGAAGCCTCTCCCTGGGATATGTGCGTTATATAAACGATATTCCCTGCTATGCCGACAACATATATATCCGCTACGACTTAGAATCGGACGAGCTTTCATCCTACCGCATAAGCTACACGGATATTTCATTCCCGTCGCCCGACAATATCATATCCGCCGACGAGGCGTATAACACGATACTCGAAAACGGAGGACTTGAGCGGCAATACATCTGCGCCGCCGAAAACGATTACAGACTCTGCGTCACTCTCGCAAATTATTACAGCGCGGTTGACGCGTTTACGGGCAAAATCGAAAAAGAAAGCGTCCAAAGCGAGTATTCGCACGACAGCTACACCGACATCGATGGGCATTGGTGCCAAGCGGCGGTTCAAATACTCGAGCAGTCGGGAATAGCCTTTAACGGCAATCTCCTAAAGCCGGACGAGCCGATAACGCAATCGGATTTGCTCCGTCTTGTCGGCGCGGTGATTGACGGTATGACAACCGAAACAATGACCTGCGATGAGGAAACGCTGTATCACCGCGTTGATGAAATACAGCCGTTTTTCGAGGATAATACAACCGCGGGCGTAACGCGCGAGAACGCTTGCGTGTATTTCGCCCGCGCGCTCGATGTTGCTAAATACGCGGCGGACGCGAATATGTTTAAAAACGCGTTTTCCGACGCGGACAACATAAGCGCCGATAAAGTCGGCTATATCGCTCTCCTCGCCTCGGCGGGCGCAATAAACAAAAACGGTGCGTTCAGACCGCAGGACTATATAACCTACGCTGAGGCTTGCACAATATTGTATAACATTTTAAACTTAGGTTTATAACCCGTCAAATGCAAAATTCACACAAAAAACAGCCTGCCGCATACGGCAGGCTGTTTTTACGCGCGCATAACGCGCGTAAATCACAATCAATAAAAGGTCGCAAGCTCCGGTTTGGGCGGTGTTGTCACGCTCACGCTTTGAACGTGCAGAACAGGACCTTTTCCTTTAAACATCTTATTTTTTTCCTTAACCAGCTTCCCCGTTATCATTCGCCAATCGCGGCTTTTTATGCCCGACTTGTCGTCAGAAAGGCACACCAAAGGATAAAATTCAATATCCGCTTCACAGCAGGTCATAATATGTCTGCCGGCAAGGAAAATATTATCGGGCATATTCGCCTCATTAAGGCATATTGCCTTAAATTTCAGGGTCTTGCCGATATACTTATCGCTTTCCTCGTTAAAATCTCGGTAAAATTCCGCGTAATCCTCGTCCTTAATCTCAATAACGTCGGCGTTTATATCATACGGCAGAGGATCCTTTATATCGTCGTATTCAACCGTGCCGTCGGTGTACTCATACGCAATCTGCGCGCGCTTCGACGCGGCTCTTACTATCTTATGCACCGCTTCCTTGTCGACCTTCTTCGACGCGCGGTTTAACACCACCAGCTCCGCGCCCTTCAGCTTATCAAACATAAGCTGGCGCATATTTGCGTTATACGGCATAAACGTCGCTTCCTGCAAAAAGCACATTTCCTGATATATCAACCAATTGTCGGGGATTTTCTCGTAAAGGCTGTCAACAAGCCACATTCCGTTATACTCGATAACCACCTTTTCGGGCTTATGCTCCCTCTCCCATTTTACAAAATTGCTCGTTGAAAGCTCGCTTTCATCCTTGATATTCACAATATCGACATTGCCGGACGCGAACCTGGAAACGTCATACTGCTCGACGCCGTTTTCACAGACGAGCATTAATATTTTTTCACCGGAATTGAAGCGCTTATCCTCCATTGTTTCCTGAATAAACTTTGTTTTGCCGCCCTCCAAAAAGCCGGTAAACAAATATACGGGCATATCCATTGCTCTCTCCCCCAATCAAATTTTAAACAGCTTCGCCAGTTCGTCCTCATTTATCTTGGATCCTATAACGCAGAGTCTGCCTATAACTCCCGCCTTGCCGCGGCGAACATCAGGCTCGCCCGGAACATAGTCGAAATGAATCCACTCGCCGTCATTGCCCTCGACAATGCCTTTGGCTCTCAAAACCATACCGTACTTTTCGCTGTCGGCAAGTGCGTTAAGAGCGTTTTCGATTTCTGAAGCGCTGTATTTGTTCGTGGTTTCCCTGCCCGAGCTTGTAAACACATCGTCCGCGTGGTGATGATGATGCTCGTGGTCGTGATGATGCTCGTGGTCGTCGTGGCAATGTTCATCGTGGTCGTGGTGATGTTCGTGGTCATCGTGGCAATGCTCGTGATCATGGTGGTGCTCATCGTGATCATGGTGGTGCTCATCGTGATCGTGGTGATGTCCGCATACGGGGCAGACTTCCTCATCGCCGAGCTTTTTAAGCTCGTTTTCAAGCGAGTCGCTCCGCTCCATCGCCTCAAGCATCTGCTTTCCGTCGAGCTTTTCCCACGGGGTTGTGATTATAACCGCGTCCTTGTTCATCTCGCGCAGGAGCGTGACACAGGCTTTAACCGTTTCATCCGACGCGTTTGTCGTGTGACTCAAAACGATACATCCCGCGTGTTCAACCTGGTCTTTATAAAACTCGCCGAAATTATCGATATACATTTTACATTTATTTACATCGGCAACGGTCGTAAAGCTGTTAAGCGACATCCTCTCGTCCGCGACATTTTGAACCGCGCGAATAATATCGCTTAATTTGCCGACGCCCGACGGCTCGATTATAATACGGTCGGGTGAAAATTCGCCAAGCACCTTTTTAAGCGCCTCGCTGAAATCGCCGACAAGCGAGCAGCAGATACAGCCGGAGTTCATTTCCGTAATCTCAATGCCCGCGTCTTGTAAAAAGCCGCCGTCAATGCCTATTTCGCCGAACTCGTTCTCGATAAGCACAACCTTTTCTCCCGAAT
>JAJPXA010000006.1 GCA_021205715.1 Bacillota bacterium | reverse complement strand
CCGTTGTGGGTATCCATAGGATTGTATGAGTTCATCTTATAAAGAGCGGTGCTTGCGCTTGTGGTTATTGAAACATCCGAGCCGCTTCTTATACCTCTGATAATATATATATCCTCATCATCGTCGTTTACGCCTACGTTAATTCTTGTTACAACCATACAGTTGTTATCGCCCGCGGTATCATAGTCTGTCAAAGCCGCCGCAGCTGTGGAGCTTGATGTAAGCTCGAATACTACAGTCGCGTAACCGTCGCTGAATTCGCCGATTACGAAGTCCTTTGAAACACCGTTTTCAGCGTTCAAATATGCGCTTGATGTTACGGAGAATGTCGTATAATTGCTTGCCGATGACATATCAGCCGAATCCTTGGGAGCCGTGAAGCCTGTGCCGCCGTCCTTAATCTGGTGACCGCCGAGCATCAAGCCCTTTGTTGCAAGCGTGCCGTTGTAGTTTTGAGTATCGATAGCCAAGCCGTCGGAATCCTCGCCTATAGCGTCAACATCCGCCGCCATATAAAGCTGTGAAACCTCTCCGTTGCTGTTGAGCTTATACTTACAAAGTCTGATTTGAGTACCGCTGCTGTTTGTAACTATATCCAAGCCCTTGGTAGTCAAATCGCCGAGCGTCGATCTTGCGGAGCCTTTAAGCGAAACCGCCTCGGTTGAATTTCCGCCCCAGAATGTTACTGTGGAAGCAAATTTATATTCCTCGGCAGTGCCGTTGCTTGTGTACATCTTTACCATATAATCAGATCCGTCGTCGCTCAAATATGTGCTCATAACAACACCGTACTGCTGTGAGCCGCTAAGCTTTCCGCCCGATGATGTTTCGATATATCCGATTCTTCCCATTATATCAAGATAATAGGTTGAGCTTACGCCTACTTTTAAATCATCAGCGGCATTTGCGTCTACCTCGTATTCCTCGCCGTTTATTACAGCGTACCATACGTTGTCAACCGCCTCTACAGATGTTGCCGAACCAACAATGGATTCACCTGTTACAACCATTGTGATTGTTTCATTGTCAAGAGTTCTGAGAAGGGAAACAACGTCGTTCTTTGAAAGGTTTCTCGCCGTTGCCGCGGTATCACTCTTTGTAACCGAAACTGTCAATTCAGCATTGGCTGATGTGTCAACATCGATGGTTACCGTAGAATTGTTAATCTTACCCGCTACCTTCTTTGATGTTGCCGATGTAACAAGCAATGTTTCGTAAGAGCTTACGAATACATAGTCGTAAATATTGTCGTTATCCGAATCGATAAGCTCGATTGTTCCGACTTTGGGACAAAGGAAATCGCTGTATGACATTACATCGCTCGATATAGCTTCACCGTTTTCGTCCACCTCATAGAATCTGTCGGGATCATCCTCAGCCGCCTTATTATAGTCGGCAAGAGTTATTATCTCTCCGTTATATACAACTATCGCGTCTGTACACTTTTTATTAGCGCCCTCGCCCTTTTCCATTTCGATAAGACCGGTATCCTCTTCAAAACCGCTCATTTCCTTAATCTGATCCGAAGTCAAGGTAAGGGTCGATGATTTTGTTCCGGATGATGTAACGGCTATAACGTTTGTCGACAAGGATGTCTGCTGATAATAATATGTAACTTCCATACCGACATATTCGTCAAGGTTTGTAAGGTCTGTTTCGTAAATTGTGCCGTCAATGGCAATCTGACCGTCCAAAAGGTTAGAATAGCTTGCCGAAATATATCTTGAGGATGTCGCCATCAAAACGCCTTCGTCTTCAATCAAATCGAATTTAGCTTCGCCGAGCGTTTTATCAGCGGTGTATATGGTGTTACCGTATGTGTCCGTGCTTGTCGCCGTATTATAATCGGTAAGAAGCGCGTTGTAAACCATCTTTATAATGGTTCCTCTGTCGATTGCAACGCCGGTTGCGCCTGCCGCGTGATCGGTAAGCTCAAGAGCCTCAGCCTGACGCAGATAGCCTGTCGGATATGATCCGTTTATCAACGCGTTTACCTCGTAGCCCAATGCGCATACAATCATCTTTACAGCCTGCTCATACAAAACATCGCCGTCCGGATTGAACGAGCCGTCGCCCATACCGTTTACAATGCCCTGCTCCGCCGCTGTCTGAACCGTGTCTGCCGCCCAATGGTCGCTTGTCATATCATTGAATGAATTGGAATACGACGATGTTTGAGAAATATTTAACATTCTCAAAACAATAGCCGCCATCTGCGCGCGTGTTACGGTAGAATCGGGTTGAACGGAACCGTCCTCATAACCCTCGATTATTCCGAGAGAAGTACACAGTGTGAGCGCCTTCTGATAATACTCATCGCTGTCATACGAGGATGATGTTGAAGTTTCCTCTTCTTCATCTTCCGTTGCCTCGGTTTCGTCGTCCGCCTCTTCGGCGTCCTCGGTTTCATCCTCCGACGCTTCTTCCTCGGTCGCTTCGGTTTCAGCTTCCGCTTCATCCGCAGTTTCTTCGGTAGATGTCGTAGTTTCAACCGTTTCAGTTGTGGATGTGTCCGTGTCATCCGCGGCGAACGCCATCATAGAAATTGACGATACAGCCATAGTAAGACACACAATCCAACTTACTAACTTTTTCGTTGATTTACTCATGTGAATAATACCTCCATAAAATTTTGTATAATAAAGACTTGTACCCTCTCAAGTCATTACTATCTGTGTTTTTTCGGCGGGTCTGCCCCGCTTCGCTTTTACAAACGCTTTCGCGCCTTATGCCTGCTTTCTGGCATAATCTCTGTACTCAAGCGGAGAATAGCCGGTATATTTTTTGAATACCTGTGAGAAATACTGAGGGTTCAGCCCATATCCCACATTTTCCGCTATCTCGTAAATTCTGTCCTTGCTTCCGGACAAAATCATCTCTTTTGCCATTTCCATTCGCTTTTCCATAACGTAATGCGAAAAATTCTTTCCCGTTTCCTTCTTGAAAAGCTTTCCCAAATAATCCACATTGGTGTACAGTACCGAGCCGGCAATCCACCGCAAAGAAAGATTTTCGTTTGAAATGTTTTCCTCGATAACCATAAGAGCTTCTCTTACAAGTGAACTGTAAATATTCTTTTGAGGCGCGTTCATAGATATAATTTCTTTCATCTTTTCTAAAATAAACGCGCGTATGTCCGACAAATACCGCTTTTCCTGAATTGGGACAATTCCTTTCATAAACTCTGAAATTTTGTCAACCTCACAGCAGCGTATTATGCAAACATACAGCTCCAAGCAATAGGTTTTCGCAACCGCGGGCGGTACGGCGGCAATCTCCAGCTCGTCAAAAAACTTTTCCGTCATTTCGGCGGCCTTTTCATAGTTGGAATTTTTTACCTCTTTTTCGATCTGCGCATACTGCGGTTCAAGACCCGCGCTTCCCTCGGCTGTGTTGATATCGTCCGCGTACAATATTTTCGCGTCGGATGCGTAAAATGCATAATCCAAGCACTTTTCGATTTTTGAAAATTCCTCCGGCGCGTCGCTAAGCTCCGCCTCTCTGCTGTAAAGCATAATCGCGTCATTTTTGTAACACGATTTTATAAGCCTTCGTATCTTATCGATTTTCATCAGAATATCGGCGCACACTGAAATATCCGTTACAACCAAAATGTAATCCTTAATGATTGTATTCAAAATCAAATGCTCGCCGTCTATGCATTGCTCGACGATATTTTTATAGAAAAACAAATCATCGTTTTCGCATTTTTCCTCCGGATAAATTATCAGCATCCTTGTCCGCGTTGCTTTGTCAACATCAAACATTTTACAGTAAATGTTAAATACCTCGTCATTAGCGCCGTTTCCAAATATGTACTCTTTTAAAAGCTGCTCCTTAATAATCGGTCTGACTACCTCGGTTTCGTCAAGCATCATTCTGCAAAATTCTTCCTCTTGATTTTTGCCGCAATTTTCGGGACTATACAAATCATCTTTCTGTTTTAGCATAGCATCTCTCCCATTCTGTTTCCGGCGCGGTTAATTGCATACCGATTAATTTGTCCGCGCAATAATAAATCGTCCGCGGCAAATAACACCGAAATAAGTTCACTCATCATACAATTATACACGATTTACGCAAATATTGCAAGAGCAATTTTTGACTTTTTTGCATTTGTTTTGTCCTCATAATTTTTTACGTCGTTTTAGGT
>JAJPXA010000072.1 GCA_021205715.1 Bacillota bacterium | reverse complement strand
ATCTAAATATGTAATTGCATTACACGCAAAATGGTGGTATAATCAAAATAACATAATTATTTTAGCACTGAGAGGTATCACAATGACAAAAAGCGATTCAACAAAAAAATTATTGTTCAAGCGTTAAAGGAGCTTATGAAGAAAAAACCTGTTCAGAAAATCTCGATACGGGAGCTGACACAGAAAGCAAATATAAACCGTCAAACCTTTTATTATCATTTCAAAGATATTTACGACTGCATACAATGGATGTACCGCGAGGAGGCAATATCCGTTCTGGAGCAAAAAACAAGCGAAAAAAAGTGGCAGGACGGACTTTTGGAATTGTTTAACTATGCGGACAAAAACAGAGAGGTGGCTTTATGCGCCGTAAATTCGCTGGGGCGCAGATACGTAAAAGAGGCGTTTTTTGAGAATATAAAAAAGCTTTGCGACGATTTTATAGCGGAATTTAAGGAAAGCACACATTCCGAAAACGAAATGGAGAAAAATAAGGAATACATAGAATTCCTGTCACAATATTACACAACCGCGCTCGCGGCGGTGCTTGAAAGCTATCTGCTCGGCGAATGGAACAAAACGCCGGAGGAAATAATAGCGCTTTTAAGCCGAACGATAAAGGATCATATCGCCGGAGCCTGCGAAAGGCTAAACATAGAACCGGGGGATTTTGAAACTATCGATTGATTTTTATTTCAATGCGCGAAAATACCCGCGCTCAAAAATTAACGCCGCCGTTATGAATATTTTTTGACATTTTGAGTTACAATTTTTGTATAGAGATTATACAATCAGAATCTGTACAAAAAGGCGAAAACTCAAATGAAGGATAAAATTTTCGGAGTATTGCAGCGCGTCGGACGCTCTTTTATGCTTCCCATAGCGCTCTTGCCGGTCGCGGGACTGCTTTTGGGCATAGGCAGTTCATTTACGAACGAAACAATGCTCGAAACCTACCGATTGACGGGTATTATTCATCAAGGCAGCGTGCTTTACACTATACTTGACATAATGAACCAAGCCGGCAGCGCGGTGTTTAACAACCTTGCGCTGCTTTTTGCGATGGGTGTCGCCATAGGTATGGCGAAAAAAGAAAAGGAGGTCGCCGCCCTCTCGGGCGCTATCGCCTACCTTATAATGAATACCGCGATAAGCGCGCTTATAACCGCCAAAGGCGGTGTCGACGCTATGGAGGCGAACTCCACAACAAGCGTCTTGGGCATTACCACCCTGCAAATGGGCGTTTTCGGCGGTATTATAGTGGGTCTTGGAGTCGCGGCGCTCCACAACCGCTTCTATAAAATACAGCTTCCGCAAATACTGTCATTCTTCGGCGGCACAAGGTTTGTTCCGATAATATCGAGCCTTGTATTTTTGCTTGTCGGAGTTGTGATGTTCTTCGTATGGCCTGTCGTTCAGTCGTGGATTGCGGCTCTTGGCGGACTTGTTTTAAATTCCGGCTACGCGGGAACGTGGATTTACGGAATTATCGAGCGCGCGCTTATCCCGTTCGGACTTCACCACGTATTTTATATACCGTTTTGGCAGACGGGCGTCGGCGGCGAAATGGTGGTCGACGGCGAGCTTATCCAGGGCGCGCAGAATATATTTTTCGCAGAGCTTGCGTCGCACTCCACAACCGAATTTTCGGTATCGGCAACAAGGTTTATGGCGGGCAAGTTCCCGTTTATGATATTCGGACTCCCCGGCGCGGCTTACGCGATGTACCGCGCGGCAAAGCCGGAAAAACGCAAAACTGCGGGCGGTTTGCTGCTTTCGGCGGCGCTCACGTCTATGATAACCGGCATAACGGAGCCGCTCGAATTTACGTTTTTGTTCGTCGCGCCGCTTATGTACGGCGTGCATTGCGTGTTCGCGGGACTGTCGTATATGCTTATGCACATCTTTAACGTAGGCGTGGGTATGACGTTTTCGGGCGGTCTTATAGACCTGTTCCTCTTCGGCATTTTGCAGGGCAACGCGAAAACGCATTGGATTTGGATAATCGTTGTCGGCGCGGTATATTTTGTACTGTACTATTTCGTGTTCACCCTTATGATAAAGCGGTTTAATTACAAAACTCCCGGACGCGAGGCGGACGACGAGGAAACCAAGCTGTATACCAGGGCGGACGTAAACGCGCGAAAATCCGACGGCAATGCCGCAGAGCGCGGCGGCGGCAAGCAAAGCGCGGTAATTTTGGCGGGATTGGGCGGCAAGCAGAACATTTCCGACCTCGACTGCTGCGCCACGAGGCTTAGGGTAACGGTTCACGACGAGGCAAAGGTGCGCGATGATTTGCTTAAAGCAAGCGGCGCGTCCGGCGTTATTCATAAAGGCAACGGCGTGCAGGTAATATACGGGCCGCAGGTGTCGGTTGTAAAATCCAACCTTGAGGATTATATGGAAACGCCGGAGAGCGATACAGAATACAGCGTGGGAACCGCGCCTGACGAAGCCGCGGATGAATTGCGCGAAGAAAGCTCCGATGTAAAATCCGAGATTTTATTCTCACCTCTAAAAGGCAAGGTGATACCGCTCGGCGATGTGGATGATGAAGCGTTCTCGAGCGGCGTCCTCGGCGAAGGCATCGCGGTGGAACCGAGCGAGGGCAAGCTCTTCTCCCCCGCCGACGGCATTGTCGACAATCTATTCGACACCAACCACGCGATAGCGATAAAGTCCGACAGCGGCGCGGAGATACTCCTGCATATCGGCATAGACACCGTTAAGCTTAACGGGAAATTCTACACTCCGAACGTCCAAAACGGTCAGAAAATCAAAAAAGGCGATTTACTGATAACCTTTGACATTCCGGGCATTAAAATGTCGGGGTATAAAACCACAACACCCGTTGTCGTATGCAATGCCTCCGATTACAAATCGGTCGAGGCGATAAAGGACGGCAAGGTTAATGCCGGCGACGATATATTAAAGCTGAACCGATAAGACAAAAAAACACGCGTCCCGCGTGTTTTTTTACTGTCCCCGTATTCATCGGAGTTCCCTGTCCCATTATCTTTTTGTATCATACACAACGATTTTATGGTTCGCGGAAAAATATTCCAAATTTGCGTCGAAATACAGATGCGACACCTCGCCGCCGTCAATGAACTCGCCGTTTTCGTACTTGTTTTGACTGTCCCACGTAACATCCGTAATTACCCATCTGCCGTCGAGATAAACCTCGTTCCATACGTGGTTTTGCTCCGCGGTGTCAATGTTGTCCTCTGTCCACTCCGTATATCCCGCCGCGACTCCCAACGCGTAGCCGGAAACTATATTGCACGGGATATTCACCGCGCGGCAAAGCGTGGCGTAAAGCGTGGCGTAGCCCAAGCACACCGCCCTGCGGCTGCTCATAACCTCCACCGCCGCGTACGGCGCGGTTTCGGTCGAGCTTAACGAGTCGTTGTCATAATACAGCCTTGACGCGACCCAGTCGTGCAGAACAAGCGCCTTCTCATAATCGCTCGAACAGTCCGCCGTAAGCTGCTCGGCAAGCGAAATCATATTCGCGTAATCGGATTGCACGGAATCGGTGCTTTTTAAAGCGTCGCTTATCGACTTATCGCGCTCGTACTTTTCAACATTGCTCTCGTAAACCGGCGAGGTCTTTATTTCCCATTCGCCCGAATCGGTTTTTTCAATCACAACGTAATTGTAAACCCAGCTTATAAAATTCCCGTAAGGCTTACTGCCCGTATATACGGAAATATACAGCTCGGAGCAATCCGTCTGCGGAACGCTGAGCTGCTCGTTAAAGCGGTACGCGCTGTCGGTCGGCACCGCGTTTTGCTCCAACGTTTCACCGTCGGGAGTGTCAAAGCACACAATGAGGTTGGAGCGCTCTATAGAGCCTACAACTCCGAATATGCTTATCGTGCCGCCGTCAAGCATCTGCATACTTATATTTTCATCGGGATAAAACGTGAGCATCGGACTGTCTTTAATATAAGCGTTCGTCGCCACGTCCTCCGGATCTATGGGCAGGTTATTTCCCGTTATCGCATCCGCGATTTCCCTGATTGACGGGATTTTATGCGTAAGCTCGGACAGCTCGTCGCTAAGCTCCGATATTTTTTCCGCCGCCTCGGGAAAATTCTCCTCAAGCGCGGGAATATAGCTTCCAATGTTCTGGAAAAAATCTGTTTTGCTG
>JAJPXA010000164.1 GCA_021205715.1 Bacillota bacterium | reverse complement strand
GCGCGACGGACGGTTATACAAAGCTCGCGGCGCTGAGAAACGAAAAGGAAGAGGCACCGGACTATGGGTCGGTCGTATCGTGCGGCGACTTCGTTCAAGGCGGCCCGTTGGGCGCTGTTTCCGACGGCGAATACATAATCGATATAATGAACGCCGTAGGCTATGACGCGGTAACGCTCGGCAATCACGAGTTCGATTATACGATTCCGACGCTTGCCAATCTTACGGATAAGCTGACGGCGAAAACGGTGTCGTGCAATTTCGTGACGCTTTCGGACGGCGCGGCGGTATATGAGCCGTATACTATAATTTCCTACGGCGATACGGACGTGGCGTATATCGGAATAACCACACCCGAGAGCATATCCAAATCTACGCCCACGCATTTCATGGACGATAACGGCGACTACATATACGGCTTCTGCGGCGACATGCTTTATGAAACGGTGCAGGCAAGTATTGACGCGGCGTTGGCGGACGGCGCGGACTACATAGTCGCGCTTTCGCATTTGGGCACGGAATATGTAACCGAGGAATGGACGGCGCAGGAGGTTGCGGCGCACACCTCGGGAATAGACGTAATGCTTGACGGACATTCGCACAGCGTAATCGAGGGCGAAACGGTTCCCGATATGAACGGCGAGGACGTGCTGATTTCATCGGTCGGCACGAAGTTTGAGTACATAGGTTCTCTTACGATAGACGCGGACGGCGAATTTACAACGGAGCTTATCGAAACCGCGTCATATGACGGCGAAGACGAGGCGGTAAGCAAGGTTGTAAGCGATATAGAAGCGGAGTACGCCGCTATGGGTGACCGCGTTGTGGGCACAAGCGAAGTAACGCTTACCACGCTCGACGAAAACGGCAACCGCGCCGTAAGAAGCGCCGAAACAAATATAGGCGATTTCTGCGCCGACGCATTCAGAATCGAGCTTGGCGCGGATATAGGAATTATGAACGGCGGCGGAATACGCGCCGACATAGCGGCGGGTGATGTGACCTACAACGATATTTTGGCGATGTTCCCATACGGCAACCTTGTTTGCACTGCGGAGGTTTCGGGTCAAGGCATACTCGATATGCTTGAAAATTCGGTTATAGGATGCCCCGAGGAGGAAGGCAGATTTTTACAGGTGTCGGGCGTGAAATTCAACGTGAACACAAGCATTGAATCGGCGGTGACGCTTGATGAAAATGAAATGTTTACGGGAGTAGCCGGCGAGCGCAGGGTAAGCGACGTGGAGATTTTAAACAGCGATACCGGCGAATACGAGCCTATCGACGTAAACGCAAGCTATACCGTCGCTTCTATTGAGTATTTGCTAAAGGAAAGCGGCAGCGGATACACGATGTTCGACGGCGCGGAAATAGTAAACGACGCCGGTATTCTCGACACGCAGGTAATAGAGGATTACATCGAAACGCTCGGAGGAACGATAGGCGAGGAATATTCCAATGTCCGGGACAGAATAAACATTCTTGAATATATTCCCCTAAGAGCCACCTTTGAGGCAATGGGTTACACCGTTTCGTGGTACAGCGAAACGCCCGACTGCGCGTTTGTAACGATAGGTGATAATGTCACAGTAATGTTCCAAGATAAAAGCACCGCAATCACTTCGGACGGCATTGCCAACATTGAGGAGCTTGGATTGGAAACGTATATGGAGGACGGCGTAACGTATATGTCCTCCGACGCGGTAGAGCTTTGCGCGGGTTATATAACCAAAAGCCAAATGTCCCTACCCACTATAAACGGGCAATTTTAAAGCTTTCAAAAAAGGTCAAGCTCCGTTATCGGAGCTTGACCTTTTTGTGTGCGATTTAAGGGAAGGCTTTTTTGAATATTCCGAATTAATGTCAGCCAAAAATACACTGCAAAGCTGACGGCGTTAAAGTGTTCGGAACACGCCCACAACCTTTCCGATAATAGTGACTTCGTTTACTATTATCGGCTCCATTGTTTCGTTTTCCGGCTGTAAGCGGAAATGCCCCTTTTCCTTATAAAAGGTTTTCACCGTCGCCTCGTCACCGTTTACAAGCGCCACTACTATATCGCCGTTTGAGGCGGTCGGCTGCTGTTCGACTATTATATAATCGCCGTCCAAAATTGCCGCCTCAATCATCGATTCCCCTTGAACCTTCAGCATAAACAAATCCTTGTTATGCGCGAAGGACATAGGCAAGGGAAAGGTTTCGCTGTCATCCTGAATTGCCGTTATCGGAAGCCCCGCGGTGACCTTTCCGTATATCGGAACGTCGAGATATTTGTCGTCAATCGGAGCGGGTTTCTCGAACTTTTCGGGAACGTAATTTACTACCTGCATAGAGCGGTTTTTCGCGGGGTCTTTTTTTATAAAGCCAAAATCTTCCAATTTCTTTATGCGTGTATGCACCGTGGCGGTGGATGTTAAATGCACCGCGTTGCAGATTTCGCGCACCGTCGGCGGAAAGCCGTTTTTCTCCTGCTGTTCGTATATGAAGTCGAGAATTTCATAGTCCTTATCGTTTATTTTTGCCATAGTATGACCTCCGATTTCTTCGGCGCGGCACCGATTTATATTGTTATTGTAACATACAACTTTCGAAAAGTCAAACAAATTTTCGCAACTTTTTGTTCGTATTTTTGCCGCACCATCGGAAACGATGGCTATTTTACGAGCATTTCACCGATTTCGGTGACATCGCCCGCGCCCATTGTGAAGATTATCTCGTTTTCGCGCGCGGTGGATTTAATATATTCGGCTATGTCGCCGAAATCGTCGATATAACGCGCGTTAACGCCGCGCGCCCTGATTTCCTCGGCTAAATTTTCCGGCTTTGTAACACCGTCGAAAATTTCTCTCGCCGCGTAAATATGCGTTAAAATCAACTCGTCCGCGTCGTCGAACGCTTGTGTGAACTCGTTCCAAAGAGTGCGCGTGCGTGAATATGTGTGCGGCTGGAAAATACAGCGTATTTTGCTGTGCGGGAACTCCTTCGCCGCCTTTAGAGTGGCTTTTATTTCGGTCGGATGGTGCGCGTAATCGTCAATCACTATAGCGCCGTTTACAAAACCCTTTTTCTCGAAGCGTCTGTGAGTGCCCTTAAACGTTTCTATGCCCTTTGCCGCGGTTTCGGCGTCGGCGCCGAGCATAACGCATACTCCTATTGTCGCGAGCGCGTTTAAAACATTATGTCCGCCTGGCACGTTAAGCTGCAAATGGCAGAGCTTTTTGCCGTTTTGGCATACGTCAAAAGAGGGATAACCCGCCTTGTATTCGAGATTTTCGGGGTATATGTCACACTCCTTGCCGAAGCCGTAGGTTGTGATGTCAAGATCGGTGCCATCAAGCGCCTTTTTTATGTTTTCATCCTCGCCCATAGCGATAACCTTGCCTTTGTCTTTTGTCAAAAGCGCGAACTTTCTGAAGCTTTCTATGATTTCATCGATGCCGGAGAAGAAATCGAGGTGATCCGCCTCGATATTCGTGATAAGCGCGATGGTGGGGCAGAATTTCAAGAAGCTGTTTGTGTACTCGCACGCCTCCGCCACAAAATAGTCGGAGCTGCCCGTTCGTATGTTTCCGTCTATCAAATCAAGCTCGCCGCCGAGCGATATAGTGGGGTCAAGCTCCGAATATATAAGCGCGTGCGCGAGCATTGAGGTTGTGGTTGTCTTGCCGTGTGTGCCCGCCACATTTACGGCGTTACGGTAGTTTTGCATAATCGCGCCCAAAAACTCCGCGCGGTCAATCAAGCGTATGCCGTTTTCGCGCGCCGCCGCCATTTCGGGATTGTCGTCCTTTACCGCGGCGGTGTGAACCGCCAAATCGGCTCCCGCAACGTTTTTCGCGTCGTGCCCTATATAAATTTTCGCGCCGAGCTTTTCGAGCTTATCGGTTATATGACTTGCCGTTCTGTCCGAGCCGCTTACATTATAGCCCCGCTGAAGCGCTATCTGCGCCAAGCCGCTCATACTTATTCCGCCTATTCCTATAAAATGAATATGCGCGTTTTTATTTAAATCGGATGTTTTAAAGCGTTCCATTGCCTTGACCTCACTTTTAAAGTTTTTTAACATACTAATTATATACCTCGGACAAAGAAATGAAAACAATTTTATTAAATTTTACCATATGCACAAAAAAACTTTAAAAATTTAGCTAAAACTAATAAAAAATAAACAAGAC
>JAJPXA010000166.1 GCA_021205715.1 Bacillota bacterium | reverse complement strand
ATATTATATCACATCATCCCGCATTTTTCCACAAAAATATAAAAAATTTTTTACTTTTTTTGTGCGTCAATTCACATATCGGCAAAAATTTTTCGCCAAACGCGGCTATTTGCGCTTTCTCCCGCCTTTTTTTGCAATCATCTCACTCGGCGTAACGCCTGTGAAATCCTTAAAATTGCGGTTAAAGCTGCACATACTTTCGTAGCCGCAGGCAGCCGCGACATCCTGTATCCGCATTTTCTTTCCCGTTTTCAAAAGGTAAACCGCGCGGTTTATACGGTAGTGATTCAAATAGTCGTTATATGTCATTTGCGCAAATTGCTTAAATGTTCGGGACAAGTGACAATACCCGTATGACAGCTCCTCCGCGGCGGTCCTTAACGAGCAGTCGCCGGCGTAATTGTTCTCGATAAATTTTAACGATTTTATCAAAAGCACATCCTCATTATTTTTATAAGAAACATAAAATGTTCTGTATTTTACAAAGCTGCCCATTATCGAATAAACAAGTCCCTTTTGCATAAATAAATCATTCGGATAAAGCCACTCTCTGTATTTTTCCATCATCATAAAAAAGTTGTCCGTCGGAATCATATTTTTATATTCCTCGGCAAAGCTCGGGACAAGCTCCGGCATAAAGGTTATTATATGCAGTCTTGAAAACTCCTTTGTTTCGTATTTATGCAGCTGATACGGAAAAATTATAACGGCGTCGCCCTTTTTCAAAAAATACTCGTTGCCTCCTATTGTAACGGTCATTTCGCCGTCCGTGACATAGCAAATCTCATAGGATACGTGAAAATGAATATACCAGCTTAAATTCTCCGTTTTATATGACAAAAATTTATAATCGGGATTTTCCCATTCCTTTTCGTAAATCATTTTAATCACCCATAGCCATAATATCACATTTCGACATTTATTTCAATACACGAACCGCAAATTTTGATTAATTTTCAGCAAAAATATATTTGTACCGGTATGCCGAAAAATGTTATCATAATGACAGAATTAATAATTACGGAGGAAAAACAATGATTTTCAAAAAATTAACCGGCGCAATATGCGCCGCCGCGGTTTTTACATCTGCGTTTACGGCGGTGACCGTATCGGCGGACGATGAGCTTGAAGCGATTTCTTGCACGCAAAGCGCATCGTACATCAACAACGGCACCGAGCAGGTTCTTACGCTTAACACTGCGGACACCGAAACGCCCGCGTCGATTTCGTGGAACACGACATCGGGCGAATGGAAGGGTGTCGGCGTGCTTGAATTTGAGCTGCCGGCAATGGATCCGTCGTTTGTAAAATCGGCGGAGCTGACATACTCGGTGTATAACGGCTCATCGAGGAGCGGCGGAAGAACATATGATGTGTATACGGCGGATATAACAATTGATGCCGACACTACCATAGACACCTTGAATACAATTTCTCTTACCAATAGCATATACACCGGCGAGGCGGTCGCTCAAGGGCAGACGCGCACGGACACAGTATCAAATACGGACACCCGCAATCACGTCAGAAGTATGGCGAACGCGGAGGAAGAGAGCAAGGTACAATTCGCTTTTTCAAATTCATCGCAGGCGCTTACAATTGACCCGTCAACGGCGTCGTTAAAAATCACGCTTTACGGCGGCGGTATCGCCTTTGACACGCACGAAATGACAATGTATACGGCGGATTCTCCCGTTGAGCTTGAGGTCGGAATTTACCAGGACGGAATAAGCGAAGAGGGCTTCGTATGGTCAAGCGACAATGAGAGCGTTGCGACTGTTGAGGACGGAGTTGTTACGCCGCACAGCGCCGGTACTGCGACAATCAGCGTAACGACATCCGACGGAGAATATACCGACAGCTGTATATTTACCGTGCTGCAATCGGCTGAGGGTATCTCTCTCGACAAGCCGGAGCTTACGCTCTACACAGGCGGCAGCGCGGGCGAATTAACCGCGATACTTACGCCTGAAAACGCCGACGATAAAGCGGTCGTATGGGAATCGGACAATGAAGAAGTCGCGGCGGTATCGGATAACGGCATCGTAACGCCGCTTGCGGCGGGAAGCGCCGTAATAACCGCATCGGCGACAAACGGAACAATTTCCGCCTCGTGTGATGTAACGGTCAAGGAGCCGGTCAATGCCGAGAGTATAACCCTTGACAAAACAGATGTGTCGCTTACCAAATTCGGCTCAACCGTATCTCTCCACGCAAGCGTATATCCGGAGGATACCGACGGCATAATCACTTGGACATCGGACAACACGGACGTCGCGGCAGTTTATGACGGCGTAATAGTTTCAAACGAGGTCGGCAGTACGGTAATAACCGCGTCAACCTCGAACGGCTTGACGGCAGAATGTACAGTTACCGTAAACGACGACGACACGCTTATAACCAACGATATGTTTTACCGTGACACGGACGGAAATCCGATATACGCGCAGGGCGGCGGTATTTTCAAATTCGGCGACACCTACTACTGGTACGGCGTGCGCTATACGGAGTCGGTTTCATACGCCGCGGATCCGCTGCAAAGTATGGACGTTGAGCACCCCGCCTTTGAGGCGTACACCTGCTACACCTCAAAGGATCTTGTAAACTGGGAAAATCAAGGCGACGTCGCGACTCTCGAAACACTCGGCGAATCGTGGACAGGCTGGGCAGGCAGAATGGGCGTTGTGTATCACGAGGGAACCGACAGATACATTTTAGTGTCGCAGTTTAACGGAACCATAATCGCAAGCGCCGACAATCCTTTAGGCCCGTTTGAAGAGGAAAAGCTGTATTACTGGGGCAGCTTGCCGACTATCGCGAACAACGATACGGGCGACCAAACTATGTTCCAAGACGATGACGGCAAAGCGTATATGATTTGCTCAAGCGCGAACGGCAGATCGTACTTATATGTAGTGCCGATGGACGAGGACGTGGACTACTGCGACTTTGATTTCGACAATATCACGCAGATTGACGGCTCGACCGGAAGTTATTTCGCGGAGGACGGAAGCGTTAAAACAAAGGATAAGGGCGGCATTGAGGGCGACTGTATGTTTAAATACAACGGCAAATATTACTTTACAGGCTCCGACCTTTACGGTTGGCACGGTTCAAGGGTATATGTGTTCCAATCCGACACGATAGACGGCAGCTATGATATACGTCCCGACTACAACATCAGCGCGTCGGACTCGACAAAAAAGCTCCCATATATTATGAAGAACGTCGAGGACAGCTACGCGCATAATTCCCAGGCGGGATTTTATTACACGATAAAGGGCAGCGAACAGGAAACCGTGCTTTACTGCGGCGACCGCTGGAGCGGCTTCTGTTCCAACGGCTTAGGCTTTAATCAATGGGTGCCGTTGTCATTTGAGGGTGAAAACGATACGCCGGTGTTCAACAATCTGAGTCAATGGAGGCTGAACGCCGAAACGGGCGAATGGAGCATCGCGGAGGGCAATAACTATATCGCTAACTCCTATTTCGATGCGGACAGAGTTGCCCTCAATGATTTGACCGGTTGGGATTGCAGCGACAATATCGACGGTACGGCAACGGGCAATGTCAAGGACAAACAGTACAGCGGCAAATATTCCGCAAGACAGAGCGCCGATGTTGACTATAAGGCGACAATGAAACAAAACGTGGAAAACCTGCCGGACGGCACATATACGCTAAGAGCAAGCGTTAAATCGAGCGGCGGTCAAAATGAATGTCTGCTTTACGCCGTTGCGGACGGTGAAGAATATTCGGTATCTCTTAAGAGTGAAATGTCCGATTGGACGGAGGTTGTCGTAAAGGACATCGTTGTCAGAAACGGCGAATGTGAGGTAGGTCTGTATTCCGACGCTTACGCGGGGAATTATGTGCGGCTTGACGATGTGTACCTTACCCTCAACGCGGACAGCGCCGAGGTCATGGAAAACGTATTTGATTTAAGGGACGCGGACGGAAACACCGTCACAGCGCTTTCGGCAAATACAGATGTGCACGGATATTGCTCATATTACAACGATTCATCCGTCACAAAGAATATTGCCGTTTACGCTGTGCTTTACGGCACCGACGGAACAATTCAATCGGTTAAATCAGCAAACGCGGAAATTCTTCCGTACACCGAAGCGGAAATCAAAACAGACGCGTTGACCCTGCCGTCCGACACGGCGGGCTCATATATCAAGCTGTTCTTCTGGAACGACGGCTTGGAGCCTGTGAGCGCCGCTCTTGAAATAAATTAAAATCCATATATTCCTC